>CAZBBC010000079.1:0-19786 GCA_964489835.1 uncultured Calditrichota bacterium | reverse complement strand
CAAAAAAAAATAGTCCACGGATTCCACGGATTGATAAGGCCATTTCTTGTCCGGGATATTTGGTTATAAAAAATCTAAACTTTTAAAAGTTTTCTTCGATCTTAGGAAATAATCCATAACCAGAGACCTCGGATATACCAAAGCCATATATTCAGAATCATCAACCAATCGTATATTCTGCACCGCTTTTCTCTTAGCCAGAATAAATCCTAAATGAAAAATAATCCATATGTGTGATTTTACGATCGAATAAGTATGTTTAATATCAAATTGCACGATCAGAGCATAAAACGCATTAATAATGTCCAGCATATATCTTATCGTAAAAGATTTGACCAGATTCTTCAACTGAAGATTCTTTATCATCGCGATTAATCCGTTGCGATGGTTCCAATATAACTTTTTAAAGCTGTCCGCTTTAATAGTGGCGCCTGCATAATGATATATTACTGATGCAGGGATAACTTTTAGCGTATAACCCATTAAATGCAATCTCCAGCAGAGGTCTATTTCTTCCATGTGATGAACAAAATCTTCATCAAGGTTCCCACTTTTATTTAACGCTGATGCCCTGACAAACATGGCGGCCCCGCTTGTCCAGAACACCGGGATATCATCGTTATATTGCCCTTCATCTTTTTCAATGGTATAAAATATTCGCCCCCGTAAAAAAGGATAACCGTATTTATCCATGTATCCCCCGCTGGCACCGGCATATTCAAAATAACCATCATCGATTAATGAGCGAATCTTTGGTTGAAGGGCACCTATTCGGTCATCGTTCTCAGCGGCATCAACCAAGGGTTCCAGCCAGTCCTTTTCCACAACCACATCATTATTTAATAAAATATAATATTTACCCTTTGTTTCTTTAAAAGCGATATTATAGGCCCGGCTATAGCCACTATTACTATTGGTCTGTATCACTTTGACCATGGGATACCCGGAAAGAGTAAAATCTACACTATCATCACTGGAGTTGTTGTCAACAAGTACAATTTCATAATTTGAATATTCGCTTTTCAAAAGTGATTCAAAACATTCTTTTAAAAACTTTCTTCCATTGTAATTTAATACAAGTATACTAACCATAGGTTCATGAGTATTTGACTTCCTATTAACTTCAGAATATATCATAGGCAAAAATGTTTCTTAATCTTGTATCTGTGACCATTCGACTATAAATCGTAAAATTTCAGTATATTTGCATACAAAATCAAATATATTGGCGGTGTTTTCGGTGATAGTTGCTGAGGCAGGAATTATTTTGGTCAACTTATTTTAATATATTTAATTTTTTCTCCATAATTGGCAACAAAATAAGTTTTCAGGGAATAATTTTCTGAATTTCGCAAATGTGGATCCTGCTTTATAAGCTTAAACGCATCCGCGCGGGCTAGTTGAAGAATATCCTGATCTAAAACCGGATTTGCAATCTTGAAAGAAGGCATCCCATGTTGACGGGTACCGAAAAATTCCCCCCACCCCCGAATATGCAAATCCTCTTCGGCAATCTGAAATCCATCAATGGTCTCGGTCATAATCTGCAGTCTCCTTTGTGCAGTTTCACTCAAATGGAGGGGAGTTTTTAAAATACAATATGATTTTTTTTCTCCCCGCCCCACACGGCCTCGCAGTTGGTGCAACTGTGACAATCCGAATCTCTCAGCATGTTCAATCAGCATGATTGTGGCATTCGAAACATCTACACCAACTTCTATGACAGTGGTAGAAAATAAAATATCGATTTTTCCACTGGAAAATTCTCTCATGATTCTTTCTTTTTCTTCGGATTTCAATTTCCCATGCAGAAGTGCAGTTTTGTAACCTTTAAAATCATTTTGTTTATAATGATGAAAACTTTCAGTAGCAGCCTTTAAATCAATTTTTTCTGATTCCTCAACAAGTGGATATACAATAAAAGCCTGTTCACCCTGATTAACCCGCTGTTTGATAAATTCGTTGATCTGAGTCGTTTTGTCTTCAAATCTCCAGATTGTCTGTATCGGTGGTCGGTTGGGAGGCATTTCATCCAAAATTGAAACATCTAAATTTCCATAAATCGTGAGGGCAAGGGTCCTGGGGATCGGTGTGGCAGTCATGACCAATAAATCTGCCTGAATCCCCTTTTCAAGAAGCGCGGCTCTCTGGTCAACCCCAAACCGATGTTGTTCATCAATAATCACCAGACCCAATTTTGTGAATTCAATTCCTCCCTGAATCAAAGCATGGGTTCCGATAACGATCAGAGGACGTCCTGATGCCAGCATTTTTTTTAAATTATTTCTTTGAGCGGAAGAGGTATTCTTTGTCAGCAGTACTACCTCGATATCCATTTCGTGTAAAGAATTGCAGATATTAAAATAATGCTGTTCAGCAAGAACTTCTGTCGGTACCATTAAAGAAACCTGAAATCCATTATCCACGGCAATGAGCATCGCCATAAGAGCTACTAACGTTTTCCCCGACCCCACATCGCCCTGGAGAAGACGATTCATGGGATGTGGACGTTTCATATCTGTTCTGATTTCTTTGACTACTTTTTTTTGGGCATCGGTCATTTGGAAGGGAAGCTGGTAAAACAATTCCTGCAGATGTGAACTTGGTTTATTAAATGAATATCCGGGCTCATCTTTTTTGAGATGTTCTTTCTGTAAGGCAAGCATCAGCTGAATAAAAAAGAATTCTTCGTATTTAAAACGTCGGATAGTGCTTAAAAGTAGCGGGGAGGAAGTGGGGAAGTGGATATTTTGATAGCTGCTTTTTCTGTCCGGGAAATTATTCTTGGCGCATAAGCCTACAGGCAAGATTTCCGGAAGCTCTTTCAAATGGGATGTAAAAACTGATTGAAATATTTTTCTAAAGGTATAAGAATTTAAACCAACTTTTCTAAACATTTCATTACCAGGATATACCGGGATAATTTTGCCGGTATTTAATAGGTTATCAAAATCACCCTCTCCTAAATGATCATAATCAGGGTGTACCATTTGATATCCACGATAAAAGGAGATTTTACCTGATAATGATATCCACTCACCGACTTTAAAGACGTTTTTATACTGATTGATGTATTGAAACCAAACCGCTTCCAACATACCTTTTCCATCAGAAATTATCAGATAAAAAACAGGTTTTCGACTACTACGAATTCCTACTCTCTCTATTTTGCCAACAACTGTCACTTCTATGTCTTTGGAAAGGTCACTAAGGCTTACAATTTTTGAGCGGTCCAAATAACGGCGTGGGAAATAGTCGATAAGATCTCCGAGAGTGCTGATATCATATTGGAGGAGCGCGCTTGCTCTTTTGGGGCCAATACTTTTAATGTACTGGATTTCTGAAATCATAATTCAATATAGATTATCTATTGGTATGATTATTTTTAACCTTACCATCATCAAGTTCAATTACCCGGTGAGCATGTTTAGTCATCAGATCATTGTGAGTCACAATGATAAATGTCTGATTAAACTTTTTATTAAGATCCAATATCAATTCGTATAACGTCTCACTATTTTGTTTATCTAAATTACCGGTTGGCTCATCGGCAAGTACCAATCTGGGATTATTTATAAGCGCACGGGCAACAGCAACCCGCTGCTGTTCTCCTCCCGACAGCTCTGATGGCTTATGATCCAAACGGTTGCTTAATCCAATCTCTTCCAGCATATTCAGTGCCTTTCTTTCAGCACTTACGATATCTCTGCCATGCATCATTCCCGGTAACATCACATTTTCCTTTGCCGTGAATTCCGGTAGAAGATGATGAAACTGAAACACGAAACCGATGGCTCCATTACGATAAATCGCCAATTCTTTGTCTTTTAGAGAAAATAGATTATTTTCATCTATGAGAACCTCTCCGGAGGAAGGTCTGTCGAGACCACCGATAATATGTAATAAGGTACTCTTACCTACTCCCGATGGCCCCATAACGATAACAATCTCTCCGGCACTAATTTCCAAATCAATTCCTTTAAGCACTTCCACCTCCAGGGGTCCGGTTTGATAGGTTTTACAAAGATGTCGGGTAATTAGTATCTTATTCATATCGAATGGCCTCCACCGGAAATAGTCTTGAGGCCTTAAACGCCGGATAAACAGATGCTAAAAAACATAAGATTAGGGCAACACTGGAAATGGCGATAAAATCCATTAGGTGCATTTCAATGGGTAGAGAATCGATAATATAAACATCAGCGGGTAATGAAATAATTTTATAATGCAGTTGCAGAAAACCGATGGCATAGCCTATCAAACTGCCCAAAACCGTGCCAATCATCCCGATTCCAATGCCTTCATACATAAAAATTTTCATGATATTATTTGATGTTGCTCCCATGCTTTTCAATATGCCTATCTCTCTGGTCTTCTCCATAACTATCATTATCAGGGAGCTGATAATATTAAAGGCGGCAACCATTATAATGAGGCTGAGAATAATGAATGCTCCCCATTTTTCAATTTCCATCCAGCTGAATAAAGATTTATTCAAATCAAACCAGGTGAGGGTCGTGAAGGGATATCCCAGATCATCCTCAATGGCCTTGGCCACACCTCCGGCTTTTTCGTAATCATCAATTTTGATTTCTACCCACGAAATCCCCCGGGGCATTTTAAATAATCTCTGCGCCGATTCGAGAGAAATAAACGAAAATAGCCGATCATATTCGTAATATCCAAATTCAACAATTCCTGCCAGATAAAACTGCATAACCACTGGTTGACTGAATATTCCCCCTTCTTTTGGTGGTGCGTATAGAGTTACGACTTCACCAATATTCAGGGAAAGAAGGCGGTCAGCAAGATATCTTCCCAGTATGATACCTCTTAGCTTTTTCCCTTCGATCTCCTTTTCACTAAAATCCAGTTCTCCCAGTTTAATTTTCTCACGGATATTGGATACTTTTTCGATTGAATTCAAATCGATCCCTTTTACCGCTGTTGGCATTTGTGTATAGCCGGATTTGATCATGCATTCTTCGCGGATAACAGGAGAAGCACCGATAACTGCCGGCTGTTTATAGGCAGATTCAATAAGTTTATCTATTTCGGTAATGGTTTGGGTATAGAATTTTCGTAACCGGATATGGGCATCAGCATCGATCAATTTTGATCTAACTTCCGACTCAAATCCATTCATAACTGAAAGGACCAGGATGAGTGCTGTCACACCGATAGTAACACCACCGACGGATACAAAAGTGATGATAGAAATAAATCCGGTACGTTTCTTGGCACGGAAATATTTTTTAGCAATAAATGTTTCAAATGACATATGGGTTTATTTTCCTTCCGGTCTCATCTGAGGAAAAAATATGACATCACGAATACTTGCCGAATCAGTGAGCAACATAACCAGCCGGTCTATGCCAATTCCTAATCCAGCAGTTGGCGGCATGCCATATTCCAAAGCCCGGATATAATCCTCATCCATAACCTGGGCCTCATCATCCCCCTTGTCACGTAGTTTCATCTGATCAGTAAATCGTTCCTTCTGATCGATCGGATCATTTAACTCTGTAAAGGCATTGCCGATTTCTTTTCCACCGATAATTGGTTCAAAGCGTTCAACCAGGCGGGGATTATCCCGGTGTTTTTTAGCCAGAGGTGACATTTCAATGGGATAATCCATGATAAATGTCGGTTGAATTAATTTTGGTTCCACACAATCTCCGAAGATCGCATCCACTAGCTTTCCATATCCCATGGAAGGATCTTCTTTAACATCATGTTTTCTCAGCGTCTCTCGTAGCGATTGCTCATCCATTGTACTAAGATCGATCCCAATCTGTTCCTTAATAGCATCAAACATAGATAAACGCGGCCAGGGTGGAGAAATATCGATTTCATTTCCCTGATAATTTATTTTATTTGTCCCACATACTTCTATTACAACAAAATTGAATAATTCCTCAACAAAGTTCATCAACCAGACATAATCTTTAAAAGCAATATACAATTCCACCTGAGTAAATTCTGGATTATGAAAGCGATCGATCCCTTCATTACGGAAGTCTTTCGAAAATTCATAGACGCGTTCAAAACCGCCAACGATGAGACGTTTTAAATATAGTTCATTGGCAATACGCAAATATAAATCAATATCCAGTGCATTGTGGTGTGTAATAAATGGCCTTGCGGTAGCTCCACCGTATATTGGTTGAAGAACTGGTGTCTCCACTTCCAGAAACTCACGATCATTCAGGAATTTACGGATAGCGGTGACAATTTTACTTCGTGCGATAAATACATTTCTCACTTCGGGATTGACGATTAAATCGACATACCGCTGCCGGTAACGCATTTCAATATCGGCAAACTGATCATATACCGTACGCTCATTTTCTTCAATTTTCTCCTTGACGATGGGTAGCGGTCGAATGGACTTGGCGAGTAATAGAATTTTTTCTGATAAAACCGAAATTTCCCCGGTTCGGGTTTTGAATATTAATCCTTCAATCCCAACCAGATCACCAATATCCAGAAGATTAAACATCTCAAAATCTCTATCGCCGACTTTATCTTTTCTTATATATATTTGGATTTTACCATCACCATCCTGGAGGTGAAAAAAGGCGGCTTTACCCATTAAACGCAGGGACATTATACGACCGGCGACAGAGACCGTCTTATTCTCCAATTCTGAAAACTTTTCAACAATTTCACTGGAATGATGGCTCTGTTCAAACGCGTAGGCAAAGGGATTGACCCCCATATCTGTCAATTTATTTAATTTTTCCCTGCGAAGTCTCATCAACTGATTAATTTCTTCCAATACATTCTCCATTTATATTCCATGTATGAATAAGTGTCACCCGCCCTAATGTCTCGTTATCAGGAAGTCTAATTATTTCATAGCTAAAGGTATCAATATTTCAGTTTATATTCACAATGATTATAATAATTCAAAATGTAATTTGTTATTTAAAATCATTAATGTCCGGTTTAAAAGAAATGATTCAATTAAGGATTGTAAAAACTCATCCCCAAACCCCTTCTCTTGAAAAGAGAAGGGGCTCCCTAAAGTCCCTCTCTTTCCAAGAGAGGGATTTAGGGTGAGTTCTTTAAATCAAGTCTCTATGTTTATTATAGCTCTAAACCATTTAATATTCCTGTGATAAATGCTAATGATTAAAGTTTTAACCGAACACTCACGATTTATAATAATACAATTAATCTTTTCTACGGACCAGGTACTCTTTAATAAAAATATCCAATTGGCCGTCCATGACAGACTGGACATTACTGGTTTCATAATTTGTGCGATGGTCTTTTACCAGATTATAGGGATGAAATATGTAAGAGCGTATCTGGCTTCCCCAGGAAATATCTTTCTTTTGGTTTTCCATTTCTTTCTTCTTTTTTCGCTGCTCTTCTTCTTCCAATTTATACAATCTTGCCGCAAGGATCTTCATCGCATTTGCTTTATTTTTATGCTGAGAACGTTCATTCTGGCATTGAACAACAAGACCCGAGGGAAGATGTGTGATCCGTATGGCTGAATCGGTTTTATTTACATGTTGTCCGCCGGCTCCGCTGGCACGATACGTATCGATCTTGAGATCGCCAGGATCAATTTCGATATCAATTTTATCATCAATCTCAGGTAATACGAATACGGATGCAAATGAGGTATGTCGGCGTTTATTGGCATCAAAAGGGGAAATTCTTACCAAGCGATGGACCCCAGCTTCGGCTTGCAGATATCCGTAGGCAAAATCTCCGATAACTTCAATGGTTACACCTTTAATACCTGCCTCTTCACCACTCTGAAGATCCAGCGTATCTGTTTTAAATCCTGAATTTTCACAGTAGCGCAGATACATCCGCATGAGCATTTCTGCCCAATCCTGTGATTCGGTTCCTCCGGCACCTGGATGAATGGTGATGATAGCATTCCGCTGATCCATGGTTCCGATAAACATTCTTCGAAATTCCAGGCTTTCCAGTTGATTCTCAAAAGATTTCAGGTGCGATTGAATCTCCGGTTCAAGATTTTCTGTCGGGTTTTCCTCCTGTAGTTCTGCAAAAATCTCAATTTCTTCTAAGAGATCCCTCTGCTGATCCCAATCATCCACCCAACTTTTACGTTTAGTAATTTCCCTCAGAATCTGTTGGGCTTGTTCATTATTATCCCAAAAACCAGGCTCATTGGTTTTTTGTTCAAATTGATTAATTTCTTCCCTTTTTTGATCGATGTCAAAGATAGCTCCGCAAATTTATCAATCTTTCTTTCGACAAATTGATTCGCTCTTTTATCTCAGCATTCATTTTTCCTCCGTAAAATTTGCAATATTAAATTGACCCGTCACTAATTTTACCGTCATTCCTTACAAAAAAGGATCTGGATGAGCAAACAATATCTGCTTCTTAAAGCATTTAATTTACTTCTTTTTCTTTATGATGGCAAGATAGCCACAATCCTCCAATTAGGACAAAAAAAATCCTTCTCCGGAAAATAACCAAAGAAGGATGTAATATATTCGTTTTTATTATTTATATTTATTCTTCTTCCAGGATATCCTTAAGATTTTCTATTTCAACATCAGCTTCTTCTCTTAACTTCCGTATTCTTTCAATTTCCTCTTCCATACCTGCGGCCTTTTCCTTCTCCTCCATGACTTTTTCGTAAAAATCCATCCGTCTTTTGATTTCTATATTATCAACGCCACCCCCATATTGTTCACGGATACCAGCAGGCAGGAGACTGAGTTTCATTCCCAATTGTACTTTCCAGGGGGGATAATTTTTGGGAAGATCCAGCCGTGTCGAAAAATCAGGGACACCGTTCGTACGCTGCCGGTCTCCCGGTGAAATCCTTAAATCAGCCCCCAGATCGATCGAAAGCCATCGGTAAGGTGAATAACGGATGGCCGGTGTGATATAGGCATATTCCTCGGCACTGTAGATAAAAGGATCGGGTTCTTTGGTAAAAATAATGCCTGTTAGCTCCATTCTCAGCTGGAACAATCCGGCAGGTATGGCGGTAGCAATCATCATCTGTAATTCGGAAGAAGAAACGGTCGCCGTTCTTGTCGGTCTGTTTGGGATATCAATTTCCTTGCCTTTTTCATTATGATTCCACCAACCGAAGTTAAAATGAACACTTATACCCTGGCCGGGCAGATAAGCATTTTGATAATAAGAAATTGCACCTAAAAAACCGTATTCCATGGTGCCACTGGCATATTCAGCCAAGGGATAATTATGCTTTTCACCGGTAGGGAATCGAAGGGTGGTTAACAGGGCAGCGGAAAAGTGACCGTAACTAAGATTGAAGGAACCCCCTTTTAGCGTAAGAAAAAGGTCGCCCGGCACATTGGCTGTATTTTCATGATGGGTATCCTGATAAACACGTAAGGCTAAGGTGGCATCCAGATGATTGAAGATACCATAGGTGGTGGAAATGTTCCCCGCGACCAGCCAATAATTGGCGGCCTCAAAATCTTCCGGGGCCTGGGTGATAAATTCACCCAGTTTTGTCCAAAAATTCAGATTGGTCCAAAAATCCAAGCGTCCCGGCATCAGAACCCGGCCTTCATGGGTATGAAAAAACCCAAAGCTCCCGGTGGTCCCGGGATTCTGACCAAAACCGCTTATCGTTATAAGGAGTATAAATAAGAGAGGAAGTAGTTTTTTCATCTCATGCCCTTAATCGATCGATACCGGATGAATTTGCAAGAACGTCTGATGATCAACCTTCTTCTTCAAGGATTTGCTTTAACTCCTCGAGTTCTTTTTCCGCTTCTTCACGTTCGCGTTTTAACTGATCTAACTCTTCCTGTACATTCTCGATACGTTCACGTTCTTCAATGATATTCTGGAAAAAGTCGACACGTTTATTAAATCTATCCCGCTCCATCTCTTCCGGGGTTTGCTCCGAAGGGGCTAACGGCAGGATGGTAAAATTTAAAGCCAGCCAGGCCTTCCAGTCAACATAATTGGGGAGATCTAAATTTTTTGCGATAGCAACTCCACGGGTTTCATCTTCATCGCCTGAAATCCTGATATCCACACCCAAATCGGCATATAACCACCGATACGGTTTAAAGCGAATGGCCGGGGTTACATACATATAATCCTCACGACCATAGACCATCGTATCCGGCTGCTCAATCCAGGAAATCCCATTCACCTCGAGCATCAGATCCATCAATCCCACCGGATAAACAAATCCGAGGCCGTATTGTAACTTGGTGGCATTAAAGCGGGCTTTTTGCTCCACACCTCTTCTTTCATAGACGACCTTACCGGCATCATTATGGTTGTACCAGCCCAGATTCAGATGGGCGGAAAAATTACGGCTGAGCAGGTAAGGATCGACAAAATAGGAAAATGCGGCCATAAGCCCATATTCTATACTGCCACTGGAATAATCGATATAAAAATCGTTGGGAACCTCCCCCAGGGGAAACCTGAAATTCAACATACCGGCGCCATATAAATGCCGGGAACCAAAATCATAGGAACCGGATTTTATGGTCAGGAAAAGATCATCGGGAATATTTGCCGTATTAAGCCGATTGGTATCCTGATACAACCGTAGTCCAAGGGAGATATCCAGATTATCAATAATGCCATAGGTTGTAAAAATATTACTGGCCACGACCCAATAATTGGCGGCCGCAAAATTACTGGGAGCGGCACCGATAAACTCTCCCAATTTTGTATAAAAATCAAGATTCGTATAGATTTCCAGACGTCCCTGATCAAAAGTTCGCGCCGTGTGCGTATGTAATAATGACCGACTACCCGTCGTTGGGGTTTGAGCAAGGGCTATCGAGGTAAGAAATATAACTATTAATAGTAAGCAAAGCCGCTTCATCCCATCCTCCCAAAATGATTAGATAATTGCATGAAAATTAGAAATTTAAATTATTTTTGTCAAGCAAAATGAAGTAAATATAAATGTAATCTGGAAACCTATAAATAACAACCAATCATGTTATAAAAAATAATTTAATTTTAAAAGAAAAACAATAATAATCACTACTCTGATTACAAGCATAAATTAACTAACAGATCGTGGATTGCTCATAATTAGTCGTATTTTCGAATGATCGACCACTCTGTCACCAGCTTTAAATATTAACTAAAAATTCTTAGTTGTGAAATCTAAGCGTTCATCTTTTACTTTTAACTCGAATTTAGGAACTGGCTCCAATGAAAATTACTGATAACTAAAATCTGAAAACCAGCCGGCTTACTGCTTTCTGCTCTCTGCTCTCTGCTTTCTGCTTTCTGCTTTCTATTCCCAATTCCAAGTTCCCAATTATTTCCTAATACCTACAAGATATATGGCTAGAATATATCCCCTTTAATCAATACGGCTGATAAGATAAACGGCATTGGCAATAATGGCAATATCACGAACGATCCCAAGAAACTTCGTAAATACATCGTAAGCGCTTCCGGAGACGATGATCGTATCGCCCGGTTGCAACAAAGGTAGTAATTCACTGTTCCCGGTTTTAATAAACTGCTCAACGTCCACATTGATCACCTGTTGATTGCTTCGAATAATCCGGACATCACTCAAGCGCGCCGTACTCAGCGGTCCTCCGGCCGATGAAATCAAATCAATCAGACCGTAACTGTTGGGAATACTGTAAATACCGGGTCGCTGGATATGGCCCCACAAATTGACCCTGATTAGTAAAATATCTGATTCCCCGCCAAGAATATACTGCGCCGGCCGGTCCCCGTACTGAAGAGGCGTTTGCGCCTCCTGTGTAAATCCCGGCGCAAGGATTGAAAGCAAAAGCACGGTGATGATTATTTTTTTCATTACATTCCTACTTCTAAAATATAGTAAAAGTTTTCCAATCTGATTCAGACCCACTCGTATCCTCATCATCTCCGATAAGATCGATCCGCCATTGATAAGTACCGGGTTGAAGTTCAGGAAAATTGGGCACTTTTTCTTCGTCTTCCAGGTTTAGAGTCTGTAAATTGTTATCATAATTACTCTGAAATACACCTACATACTGTAACTGCTTAAAACTATTCTCAATTCTTAATATATAGAGGTTATATATATCAACAAATTCCCATTTTAGTATTGGTAAACTATCAACAGGCATCTCGTCACCATCTGGAAAACGTGTTACCGGTTTATCAAGCAACTTGTATTTTAACGTATCTCCTGCTAAACCTTCCAAACCATCCTTGTTAGAAGCGGTTACAAAATAGTAATAATAGGTATTCAAATTCAAACCGGCATCGGCGTTATCATCGCTGTAGGTTGTATCTCTCGGCGGAGACTCGATTTCAAGATCGATAACCTTTATTCGTTTATAAAAAGTTTCATCGTCTCTTCTACGATAGATATTATATTGCCTGGTATTGTTATCTCTTAACGAATACCAGGCCAGATAGATACCATCACTCTCGGGCACGGCATCAATCCCCCGTTCAATCGCCAGGGTATCATCGGAAAATGAATGGGGTACCATTTGCACCTTATCCGGCGCCGGGAGTTTTGGATCTCCACCCGTATTACAGGCCATAAGAAAGATACCAAGGGTCAATCCGATGATTGATATTTTACAAAATAAACGATATACCGACACGATGTGTGTTCCCAAGATCATGATGTTGATAGGCATAGTCAAGTTTGATTTTCCAGTAAGCCAGACCGGCTCCGGTAGTAAATTGCCCCCGGTTACTGCCAAAACGGAGGGCAAAAAGCGATTCGTAAAGCAGTTCCGCTCCCATATGCCAGCTGCCGGTATATTTGGTATCCAGATCGTAAAGGATAAACAACTGGCTGTTCATAAAATTGAGCGGCTGCATCAGGGCAAAGCCGTACCGCCACATTCTCTCGATCTCATCTTTCTGCTTCGAATCCGTATCCCAGGTGATGCTGGTGTTAAATACATCATAAACACCGAGACCAATACTAAAATATCCAAAATCATCATCGGCAAAAAGGTCATTCAATCCCATGTTGAGCCGGATGCCGCCATCCAATCCTAATCCCGATCCTGATTTATTATATAGATTCATATTGATCATTTTGAAATTTATACCATAGCCAAAATCCAGCGGAAGTTCAAAATAATGCCAACCCAGATCAACATTCCAGCGGGTCAGTTTAGAAATCGTAATATAATAGGCATTATTCGTAAAATTGAAACTGCCCGAAGAGAGCGCTGTCAAGCCATCGGTGGAAGGATTGGCATATCGTTGATCGCGCTCGAAACGCGACAAATTAATATCATCATAAAGGGGAATATTTTCCACGGCCAGCCGGATCCAACTGGCTGAAATCACCGTATTGCCAAAAATGGGCAAGGCGACACTGGCATAACTATGATTTTCCAATGAATTAAACAGATCGGCATACATAGCCGAGACTTGCGGTCTTGATAGGAAAGCGGTTCCGGCCGGATTCCAGTAAAAACCGGAACCATCATCGGCCTGGGCCACATAAGCGCTGCCCAGGGCCAATGCCCGCGGCCCGATGCCCAGTTCAAGAAATGCACCGCCATATTTTGTTTCCTCAGCATTCTGTGCGAAAACGCTCATTGACAGGATGATGAAGACTATAAGTGCTACATATTTCATATTTACTCTGTTCTATTCATAGCATACAGGGGTGGGTCATTATTTTAATTTGGCAACTTTCATCGTTTCTTCAAATGTTTTTCCATTGAAATCTGCTTTCAGCAGTGCAAAATACACCCCATTGGCCACTAGGACACCGTCATCGTCACGTCCATCCCATTCAATCTCATGATATCCCGGATCCCAGATTTCATCGGATCCCTGGGGCTGCTTTATTTCCCTTATCTTCCTTCCTGAGACCGTATATATTTTTATAGAAAAGCCATCGAGCAGATCATTAGCAACAACCAGGAAAGAGAAGATGGTCGTATCCTCAAAGGGATTCGGATAATTTCCATAAACTTTGACCTCAAAACCATCAGCAATCTTAAAAGCAACGGTCTTTTCCGTGTAGTTTCCGAAAGCATCGCTTACTTCTACTCGTAAATGATGTCCTCCAGTGGATAATTTCGGTTTGGCGATCAAAGAAATGGCATTGGCATTCTGTACCGAGTCCGGTACGTTTAAATCTTCTTCGGATACCCGCTCATCGTCGATATACACTTTAAATCCGGTCATCAGGTCCACACCGTTTTCATCCTGCAGAATAAAGGCTAAACTGGGATTCTGGGGTACAAGCATATCATCGTGTAAAATTCTGCCATTGACGGTAATCTCAATGACCGGTTTCTTGGTATCTTCAATATGAAACAGGGCGTAGGGGCCGGGTTGATTTACCAAAGCGGATATTTTGTTTCCTATACGTTCGCTTTTGATGGCCAGCCAGCGATTGAGATTGGGTAAAAAGCGGCAGACCGCAACATCCATTAAATAGTCCGGGTCGTAAAGGCTGGTATCTATCAAAAACGCCATAGTGGCATCGATGGTTTGTGCTATCGCCGGGTTTCTGAAATCATAACCCATCGTCATCGGTTCTGATTGACCAATAAAATTCACATATTTCAAGCCGGGCTGTATTTCCGTTTTCAGAAGATCCGTATTTTCCTCGCTGGTAAATTGCAAAACACTCGAGGCACTGATTCCCTGAGGGGGCAAGAAAAAACGGGTAAATGACCCGGTTTTTATCGTATCATTGGTAGCGCCATCTTCTGAAGTACCCGTATTTTTCTGCACATTGAATAAATTATCGGGAAATTGAACCGAACCAACATTATTTGATTCACGCCGCTCAACTACTGTGTTTGAAGCATCGATTACCACAAAAAATTGTCGCCCGATCCGGAGCATTGACTGGTCAGCCGGAAAGGCTAGTGTTCTTTTTTCAAAAGGATCCAGATTGATTTGATCCACCCGGAAGGGTTCCGCACCGGCAGCGATGGAATCGGTATAAAATTCCAGGTCCACCGAAGATAATAATGAGTCCGAATGATTCTCCACTGTCAGTGATAATTCAATGAACTCGGTTCCTGCAAAGGTAAAACTGTTGGGGACAATGCTCAGATCCGGGCGCGGATCCCGAACGATCAGTTTATTTCTTCTGCTTAGGTATGTTGTCCCGCTGGTATCATCCATCTGAACATCAAAAAACAGCGTATCGGCCGACAGGTAGGGACCAACAGCGGATGTGCTTGTCCAGAGGGAATCGCTCGTTTTTGAAAAATATAGCTCATCGTTGGTCCCGGTCGGTCCGCGTAGATTTTTAATAAACACGCGATCCAGGACCACGGCTGAAGTTATATGGGCGGAGAAATAAATTTCCTCCCCAACTTTGGGAGATTTAGGGGTCATGACCAGAGAATCCAGCAAGGCCCGGTTAATGGCGATTGTAGCCGCTCCCCGGCCATCCATATCCCCGGCCGTGTTCATGCCATATACCTTCAGAAAAGCCAGGTGATTTTCCAGTACTTCCGGAATAAGAAAGTTAACCTGGGCACGATTATTTGCGAATATTAAGAAAGACTCTTCCAGCGGTTCCCCTTTATCATTGGTCAGTTCAATTCTTCCGCTACCGGAGGCAAAAGGGGTTTCCACCGTTACCCCAAGGGTGTCGCCAACGGCCGGTATGGTATTATCGACGGTCACTTTGAACGTTTCCGGAGGAATGGTAATTTTTACATAGGGATCGCCCAGCAAATTATAATGATTGACCATCGATTGTTTTAAATTCTTATAATCGGGAGTGAATTCATCGGACTTTTCTGTAACATAGACATTATTATTCAAATAGAATATTTTTGTATAGAGGATGGCTTCGCCCACAGTCATGTTCTGTTCTAATAAATTTTCAGTCAATGTCCAGCCAACGGCAAAATCATTGTGTACCCAGCCGACACCGGAGGCGCCAAAAACACCAATGGCTCCTTTGTCCGGGGTGACGATCAATTGCTCACCAATACCGGTGAAACTGCCACTCTCAAAGGCATTGGTAAAACAGGTCATGCTTTGAATAAAGGGTAGCCGGCTGCCGTTGTTCAATAAATCAATGTCACTGGTCTCGAGCAGCCCTACATCGGCCCACATACCACCGCCACCATGGCCGAAAAAGTTTATTAATACCAGACCTTCATCAAAGTAGTCGGTCAAAGCCGGTGTTGAGCCAAAATTCGGATCACCGCCAACAATTGAGGTATCCCGGACAGTATTTAATTTCCGCGTAAAAAGACCGTCCGGGGCCTTAAAATTAATCAGTCGCTGGTTTTGAGCACGGAACGCCGGTAACCCTGTAAATTGCTCGGACCAACTGGCATCATTTCCGCTGATAAACAGCGCCCGGCTGCGCCATTCACCTATATTCGAGGGTAATTCATAGGCTTTTAATTTTTCAAAATAAGCCTCAAATTCAGCATTATTGCTCACCGGCCAGCGGCCGATAATCAAATCCGGTGTGGTATCATCACCGGAGATAAGCGCATACTGGTGGTCACTGGCGGCGGCGCCATATTTATAAGTGTCGAACAGAAAGGTGGGGACATAATCATCATTACTATTTTTATAATTATAGGAAGCATCACCGAGCAGGTTGACATACATCAATCGGTGGCCGGGATCCCAGTTTTTAAAAGCATAGATCAGGAAGTTTTTAATCGCCAGAGGGGATTTAATGCCGTAATTGAACTCGTCATAGATATCCCCCACTTTAACCACGGCAACATTCAAACCGGAATTTTCCCGATAGGTTTTTAATTCCAAGGCATTTTGATAAAACAGATCATGGGTAACGATCAGATAGTCGGCACTATTGGTGGCATCGAACAGGGAAACGTTCTCCTGACCGGGCTGCCAGGGTGTATCGGCAATAATATCCAGTGGCTTTTTCTTTTTATCCGCGGTCAGGGCGATGTATTCAATATCGGGATAAAAGACCTCATCCTGAAAAGAAATACGGTAAGAAGAATATTCATCATCGGCGGTCACATAGTTGACCCGGCCGTTGACTATTTTACTAACCCCCAGCTTATATACATCGATATCCTGACGCTTAAAACCATCGATTTCAAACTGGAGTACAAAGCCATCCGGTAAATTATTTTGCTTTCTGAATTTTATCTCATTTTCATATGCCCGGTATTGCCGTTGATAGGATATCTCAAACCAGTTGAGCAAAGTGACATCGAAGATCCCGGTTTGATCCATGACGATACGAAACTGATTATTACCATGTGTAATGTCAGCCTGGGAAAGGCCGGTTCCGCCCTCATTGGTTATAAGATGCCGTTCCTGGTTATGCCAGGTGCCGGAATTGGCCACAAATTTATCATTGAGCCAGATGTCTACTTTGTGGTTATCTTCTACAAGGTTACCTATCAGAGAAAGCCCGCACATCATCGCCTTGACAAAAACAGTTCTGGTACTCAAGCGTTTAGAAGGCCAGGGGATAAAGGCTTCATAGCTATGACTGCCGATCGCAGTGACGCCGCGGTCAAAAAACCAATGATCCATGGTGTAACTTATACTATCGGTATTGGCATAACCGAAGCGTTCAAAGACATTATCCTTTTCAAAATGGAACTTTTCAGAGTATTCAAATGGGATGATATACTGCGAAGGATTACTGATCGTCAGGGCTCCGCTTTCCTCAGCCATGCGCAGACCACTGCTGTTTGATATTTCCATCCAGTAGACATTGATATCCGAGAAAGGATCATTATAAACATCGGGATATTTATCGACGAATTTTTTTTCATTTTTTTCAGCCCAGAACTCGAAATAATCTCCCGGATCAAAACGGCCGTCCTCGCCCCCCTTAAAATAAATCGCAAGTTCTTTACCGCGGTTGGTGATCCGAAGTTTTCTCGTATCAAACTGCTCCACCGGAACCCTGGCAGTTGTTAGATCTGCATAGGTAATTTTATACAAACCGGTCTGATTGACTAATATTTTATAACGATTGCTTTTGTATTTCCAGGTTGGGCTGAGTGTTTTCGTTAATGGCAGGGCTGTTTTAAAATTGATAAATTCTCCATTGACAAACAATTTTTTTAGTACCGCCTGATCTTTCGCTGCGAAATTAGCCGAGACATAATTTGCGCCCATGCCCCCGTCTAAAGCGCTGATTTCCAGGGTGATTGATTTTACCACCTCTGCCGTATTAGCATAGGGATTTATCGTCACCGGAAAAACGGTGAGGGAGAAAATAGGTATATCCCGGAAAAAACCGTGCGCTAAGATCTCAATCAGGTTCTTATTTTTTATTGGATCGGTCGAAATTTCGGTCAGTTTTCGTTTATTGGGAATATTGAGTGGGTAATTTTCAATGGAAACGGTCTTTTTATCGATTTTCAGAACTTTGTAGGCAACGTGTTTGGCGGGTAGCGCAAACATCTTATTCAGATAGGGTACACGGGGAAAACCGTCCTCTTCCAATAAAGACAAACCCTTCATATAGAGATACTTATTGGATTTGACCGAGGATTGATTATTGGTTGCCTGTGGGACCGGTTCAGGAAAATTAATGGTCAGAATAAAAGAATTTTGTGAATGCCCGCTAATTTTAATGATATCAGCAGAAGCAAAAAGGCTGGAAAAGGAGGTTAAAATTAATAGAAGAACAATGGCTAAAATATGTTTTATCATGTAAGTTCAAAACGTTCTTTATTGGAACCCTCATTATTTACGACAAAGCCGCCAGGCGATTTTCTTGCGGACTGCTCATAAGCCTGCAGCACTTAAGAAAATACAAGTGATCATTCGGGCAAATCAGCACGCTTTCTTCAACGCCTTCAGGAAAACCATTAGGCGCATGCACCTTCAGCACCGTCATATCCGGAACAATCAATAGCTTCGTCGTAACAATTTATGCGGATTATTCTCCCTTTTTCAAGCTAAAAATAACGGGGCAGAATATACCCCGTATAAAATTATGCAAACTTTGTAGTGATTACTTAAATAGCTCGTCATTTATAGTCTGTATCATACCATCTAAAAACATTTATATTTTAGACATGATAACAGGATTTACCTGATTCAAATTGTCGATAAGCGAGTAATTTTCAATCTTTTATATTTTTTAACCTGATTAATTCATGAATTTTAGATCTATCATATGGCGATAATTAAGTCTCCCCTTAAAAAAGGGGACTAAGGGGTTGTAAAACATTGATATAATTTAAAATATTACGTTTAAAACATCCCCCTAACCCCCTTTATTAAGGGGGAATTAACTCATTGATTTTAGGTTATTTATAGACTTAAATATTTAATTTTATGAATAATTCAGGTTAATTAAAAAGACCAATTAATTTTTAGAATTTCTTGTTATCCTGTTAATCCTGTCAAAAAAGAAACACACCTAGTGGCATCTGATACTATTTGATCAATAGCATTTTTGCTGTTTTCTTAAACTTACCGGCACTGAACAAGTAGATATACATACCGCTGGCGACGTTCTGACCATTGTTATCGGTGCCATCCCAGGTCAGATAATGATCACCGGCGTCATATGACTTATTCAGAGCGAGCTCTTTGACCACGTTTCCGCGAATACCATAGATGATCATCGAAATATCACTGCTCTCCGGCAGGCGGAATCCAATTTGGGTGGTCGGATTAAAGGGATTGGGGTAATTCCCGAGAACCGCATATTCGGTTGGTACCGGGATCAGCACTTCAATAATCTTTTCCTGTACGCGGACACCGCTGTAGCTGACCGATTCAAGCATGTATTCGTAGGTGTGTCCGGCGGCAACGCTGCGATCCACATATTCATAGTCTGTCTTTTCAGAGGTACTTCCCTGGCCGGGTATCATCACAGCGGTCAATAATTGCCAGTCAT
>CAZBBC010000078.1:0-19792 GCA_964489835.1 uncultured Calditrichota bacterium | reverse complement strand
AAGGGGAGACTTAATTGTCGCCATATGATAGATCTAATATTCATGAATTAATCACGCTAGATAATTGTTGATATAAAAATTTCTATTTATTATGCAAGATAGGATAAATACTGTATTACCAGGTCGGTTCTACAATATATAAATAAAATCATACTTTTAATAGTGTTTTTTTAACATTTGTCATTCTGAATATGTAAAGAAATACTCATTTTTCACGACACCTTGTCAAGTAGTTAGATTTGGAATGGCCTCAAAAGTTTATTAAATTTCCTATCCAAGAATTGGAGACTACCGATGTCCGGACACTCAAAATGGCATTCTATTAAGCATAAAAAAGCCCGTGTGGATGCAGCCCGGGGGAAAATTTTTACAAGACTTATAAAAGAATTAACCGTTGCAGCCAGGTTGGGTGGTGGTGATGCGGATATGAATCCTCGGTTGAGAACGGCTATCCAGGCCGCAAAAACGGCAAATATGCCGGCAAAAAACATTGATAATGCGATTAAAAAAGGAACCGGAGAATTACCGGGTGTAGTCTATGAAGAAGTTATCTATGAGGGGTACGGTCCTGGCGGCGCGGCTTTATTTATTAATGCCCTGACAGACAATAAGAACCGGACAGTCGCTGAGATCAGACACTTATTGAGCAAACATGGTGGCAACCTGGGTGAATCAGGCTGTGTGGCCTGGATGTTTGAAAAGAAAGGTCTGATCAAAGTAGACAAAACAAATTTTGATGAAGAAGAACTTTTTTTAATTACCGTGGAAGCCGGTGCCGATGATTTGAACAGCGAAGATGATGAACTCTATGAGATTTATACGGATCCGGATCAACTGGAAACAGTCCAGGCAGAACTTGAAAAAAACAATGTGATTATCAGTTCAGCAGAGCGGACAATGATTCCTCAAAATACGATAAAACTAGAGGATAAAACTGCCGAACAAATGTTAAAATTGATGGAAACGTTGGATGATCATGACGATATCCAGGAAATCTATGCAAATTTTGATATCGATGATGATGTAATGGCAAAGGTTGCAGGATAATTGCCGTCGATGGTGCGCATTCTGGGTGTTGATCCAGGCTCACAGATCACTGGTGTGGGAATCATTGAAGTCTCTGATAAAAGAGAATTAAAACTTTGCTATCACGGATGTATCAGAACCAATAGAAAAGAATCCCTCCCTTTCCGTTTAAAACAAATTTATAATGGTTTGGTGGATATCATTAAGGAGTATCAACCGGACCATGTGGCACTGGAAGATATGTTTTACAGTGACAATGTGAAAACGGCAATTGTCATGGGTCAGGCCAGAGGTGTGTCACTATTGGCACCGGTCATCATGGGGATTGATCCCGCTGAATATTCACCGCGGGAGGTAAAGTTAGCAGTGGTGGGCAGAGGAAGTGCCTCAAAAGATCAGGTTCATTTTATGGTAAAAAATATACTGCACCTTAAAGAAGATATATCCCCGGATGATGCATCAGATGCTTTGGCTGTCGCCCTTTGTCATTATCACCGCCTGACCGGAGTTGCAGGAGCAAGATGATCGATTTTATCTCCGGCATCGTTGCCAATAAAACAGCGACACATGTTGTACTGGAAAGTTCTGGTATTGGATATGGATTGCATATCAGTACCAATACCTATCGGGAACTTCCCGCTGTCGGAGAAAAAGCGACGCTGAAGACCTATTTGCATGTGCGGGAAGATAATCTTCAGCTCTATGCATTTGCAGAGGAAAAAGAGAGAATAATATTTACCGGTTTGATATCTGTTTCCGGTATCGGTCCAAGATTAGCGCAAACGATCCTTTCCGGATTGAAATTGGAAGAACTAACTTTATCGATTCAGAACGGTAATATTGAACGACTTACTTCAATCAGCGGTGTTGGTACAAAAACGGCGCAGCGACTGATTATTGAACTGAAAGAAAAATTTTCACAATTGGGATTAATTAAAGATAAAACCGGCGATGACCTTATTTTGCCGGTCTTAACGTCCCTGGAAGAAGAAGCGCTTCTGGCCTTGCTGTCATTGGGGTATAAACGAATGGTTGTTGAAAAAGCGATATACCGGGCCAGAAATAACGGAAGTTATAAAACCATAGAAGATTTAATAAAAAAAGCCTTACAAGTCATCTAAACACGATATTAATATACAACGGCGGAAATGCATAGTATTATAACACCCGATAAAATATCGGAAGATCTGGATATAGAATTATCGCTAAGGCCTCAGAATCTGACGGAGTTTGTCGGACAGGAAAGGTTAAAAGAAAATTTAGCGGTTTTTATCCGGGCAACAAAGGAACGGCAGGAAGCGCTTGATCATGTTCTTTTGTATGGTCCGCCGGGCCTTGGAAAAACGACATTAGCCAATATTATCAGTCGGGAGTTAGATGTTAAATTAACATCGACCAGTGGTCCCGTACTTGAAAAAGCAGGTGACCTGGCCGGGGTGTTAACCAATTTACAGGAAAATGATGTATTATTTATCGATGAAATACACCGCACGAATACGATTGTGGAAGAATATCTTTATTCGGCTATGGAAGATTTTTACTTGGATATAATGATCGATAAAGGTCCCAATGCCCGCTCGATCAAGCTAAATTTAAGTTCTTTTACTTTGGTGGGGGCCACGACCCGTGCCGGTCTTTTAACGTCACCTTTGCGGGCCCGGTTTGGCGTCGTTTTGCGGCTAAATTATTATGAGGCAGCGGATCTCTTCCAAATAATACATCGGTCAGCAAATATTTTGAAGGTGGCCATCGATGATGATGGCGCGATGGAAATTGCCAGGCGATCACGCGGCACACCGCGTGTCGCTAACCGATTATTACGTCGGATCAGAGATTTTGCCCAGATTGAGGCGGACAATCATATTACAAAATCCGTTGCGGAAAATGCACTGGGAAGGCTGGAGGTAGATTCTCGTGGCCTGGATGAGATGGATAAAAAAATATTACTGACAATTATTGATAATTATGATGGCGGGCCGGTTGGTGTTAACACGATCGCGGTAGCGGTCAGCGAAGAAAGCAATACCATTGAAGAAGTATATGAACCATTTTTAATACAACAGGGATATCTAAAAAGGACGCCAAGAGGACGCGAAGTAACACACCTTGCTTATGAACATTTTAATAAATTATATCCCCAGAAAGAAAAAAAACAAAGAGACTTGTTCTCCGAACAATAATTAATTAACAGAGGAAAAACATGAAGTTAAGTGACTTTAAATATGATTTACCTGAAGAATTAATCGCGCAGTATCCATCCAATGAGAGAGGTGATTCGCGGATGATGATCTTGAACCGTGCAGATGGATCGATTTTACCAGGAAATTTTTCAACGATTGTGGATTATCTTAATAAGGGTGATGCCCTGGTTATTAACGAAACAAAAGTCTTTCCTGCACGACTGATTGGATTTAAGGAAAAGACCAATGCCCAGGTTGAAGTGCTTCTGCTTCGTCAGCTAGAGGATACGATGTGGGAAGTTTTAGTCAAACCGGCCAGAAAAGTTCGAATCGGAAACAGACTGGTTATTGCTGACACGATTGGCTGTGATGTTATTGACAATACGATCTCTGGGGGGCGGGTGGTAAAGTTTGATGATAATGGCAAGGATTTCTTTGATCTGGTTGAGGAAGTTGGAAATTCTCCTTTGCCTCCCTATATTAAAAGGCCTACCGAGCCTATAGACAAAGTACGGTATCAGACGGTCTATGCAAAAAAGACAGGTGCTGTTGCCGCACCTACAGCCGGATTACATTTTACGGATGAAATTATTGATCAGCTAAAAGCGAAGGGTGTTGAAATTATTCCCCTTGTCCTTCATGTTGGTCTGGGAACATTCAGACCTGTCCAGGTGGAAGATTTAAGTCGCCATCAGATGGATTCTGAATACTATGAATTATCGGAAGAATCGGCACAGCGAATCAATCAGGTTAAGAAAAATGGTGGAAAGATTATTGCTGTTGGTACAACGACTGTTCGCGTATTAGAAACTGTCACGATACCGGATAGAACGGTGAAATCTTCCAGTGGATGGACAGATAAGTTTATCTTTCCTCCCTATACATTCAAAATGGTTGATGGAATGGTTACAAATTTTCACCAATCACAATCTACTTTATATATTCTGGTTTGTACCTTTTGCGGTTATGATTTGGCAAAATCGGCATACCTCCAGGCCATCGATGAAAAATATCGATTCTTCAGTTACGGCGATGCGATGCTAGTGCTGTAATATGATAGTTTCTGCGATCATTCCGGTTGCCGGTAAGGGTAAAAGATTTGGTGGTTTGGTCCCCAAGCAATATATGGATATTCATGGGCAACCAGCGATTGCACTGACGTTGCAGAAATTCGTGTCACTGGCTGAGATTGATCATGGGGTTGTGGTTGTTGCTGATGATGAGAAAGAGAACACACGAAAAGTTTTAAGTCATGTTGACGGTTTTGAGAACAAATTCGAAATCGTCACCGGTGGAAAAGAACGGCAGGATTCTGTTTATTGTGGTATTCAGAAGATCTCACCTGAGACAGATATTGTGATCGTTCACGATGGTGTCCGTCCCCTGGTTAGTTCTGCGCTTATCCTGGAATCAATCAAGACTGCAGCCGAGTACGGGGCTTGCGTAGTTGGGGTACCTGTGAAAGAAACGATCAAACAGGTGGAGAATGACACGGTTATTAAAACACTACCACGCGATCTGCTTTGGCAGATACAAACACCTCAATCCTTTAAATATTCAATCCTTAAAAAAGCCCACGAACAAGCCAAAGCAGCTGATTTCTATTCAACCGACGAATCTGCCCTCGTTGAATGGATTGGATATCCGGTTCGGGTCATTCGAGGAGAATACACGAATATTAAACTAACCAACATGGAAGATTTGGAGCTGGTACGGACCATTATTCGAAAAGGTTGGGTAAAATGAGAATCGGATTCGGGTATGACATACATCCTCTCGTTGATAACCGCCCCTTGATATTAGGCGGTGTGCGTATACCCTACGAGAAAGGATTGAGCGGACATTCCGATGCTGATGTGATTGCTCATGCTGTTGCTGATTCACTCCTGGGTGCGGCCGGTTTGGGAGATATTGGTGAACATTTCCCGGATACAGAAAAGAAGTATGAGAATTATAATAGTATGCTTTTTTTGCAGGAAATTGAGAAAAAAATATATTTTGAAAAATTGGAAATTGTAAATATTGATATCTCAGTCGTTTTGGAGGCGCCAAAAATAGCTCCTTTTAAAGAAGAAATCTCTAGAAATATTGCTAAAAACCTTTTTCTGAAACCATTTCAGGTAAATATAAAAGCAACAAGAGGTGAGGGTCTGGGGTTCATTGGAAGAGGAGAAGGCGTGGCTTGTTACGCTATTTCTCTTCTTAAACCAAGGTAGAATCTGTTATGGTGGAGTTTCTGGAGAGCATATTTAGTCAGATAAGTCCGGCCACGACTTATGTAATTCTATGTCTCAGTGCTTTTACAGAGAATGTTGTTCCACCGATTCCCGGGGACTCTGTGGTTATTTTAGGGGCATATCTGATTTCCATCGGGCAGCTGGGTTTTTGGGGCGTCTATATTTCTACGACCCTTGGAAGTGTGATCGGATTTGTTACCATGTATTATATTGGGCGTCATTTCGGCCGCTCCTTCATCTCTAAAAAATCCCGGGCAAAAATCTTTAAGCCAGAACACATTAAAAAAGTGGAGTTATGGTTCGGAAAATGGGGGTATTGGGTGATTCTATCCAACCGTTTTCTTTCCGGAACCAGGAGTGTAATCTCACTGTTTAGCGGTTTATTTTACCTGAATGCCTGGCTGGTGATTGCCTTATCTTTGTTAAGTGCTCTCATTTGGAACGGTCTCCTGATTTCTGCCGGTTTGCTTGTCGGTACTCATTGGGAGATTATATCAAATATCGTCAGCCGCTATAACCAGGTTTTAATCGTTCTGACAGTCATGGTTATTGGGTATTTTATTTATCGTAAGTATACAAAAAAGAAATCCTCCGACAGAACGGATCTTCAAGAAAAATAAATAAGTGGAGACTTTGATTGGAAAGAGTTCGTGTACGTTTCGCTCCCAGTCCAACTGGTTTTGTTCATCTGGGTAGTCTACGCACTGCCTTATATAATTATCTTTTTGCCAGACATCATGGTGGTGATTTTATTCTCAGAATTGAAGACACTGATCAGGCACGGTCTACCAAGGGTGCCGTAGAAAATTTACTGGAAACACTGCATTGGAGCCAGCTGGATTATGATGAAGGTCCGGACAAAGAGGGAGCTTATGGTCCCTATTATCAGTCAAAACGTTTAGCGTTATATAAAAAATATGCGCAAATACTGGTCGAAGATCAAAAAGCCTATCCTTGTTTTTGTACAGAAGAACGTTTGAAAAAATTACGTGAAGAACAAACCGCAAAAAAACTGACCCCGAAATATGATGGATATTGTAGGCATCTTAAAGCGGATGAGGTTAATAAACGTAGCAAAGAAAAATTTGTCATCAGGTTAAAAGTGCCCTCCGGCGGGGAAACTGTTGTGTCGGATATTATCCGATCCGACGTTGTTTTCCGGCATGATATGATAGACGATCAGATCTTGCTAAAAAGCGATGGATTCCCAACCTATCACCTGGCAAATGTGGTTGATGATCATTTAATGGAAGTTACCCATGTGATTCGGGGAGAAGAATGGCTGATAAGTACGCCAAAACATCTGCTGCTTTATCAGTTTTTTGGGTGGGAGCCGCCAAAATTCGCCCATTTACCGCTACTTTTAAATCCGGATCGGAGCAAACTCAGCAAGCGACAAGGTGACGTGGCAGTCGAAGATTATAGGGAAAAGGGATATTTACCGGAAGCGTTACTGAACTTTGTTGCTCTTCTAGGTTGGAATCGGGGAGATGATCAGGAAATCTTTTCGATGAGCGAACTTATTAAGGATTTTTCCCTGGAACGCGTAAATAAATCCGGTGCTGTTTTTGATTTGAATAAACTGAACTGGATGAATGGTCTGTATCTCCGTCAATTACCAGAATCAGACTATCTCTCCCTCGCCCTGCAAGCGATGAAAATTTATGGTATTGATTCGGGAGATAGTAAAACAAATCAATTAATAGCGCTGGCCGTTAGAAACAATCTGGAAAATTTTAAAGATATTGAGCAGCAAACAGAAATATTTGTAAAAGAGGGTCGCCTAAAATACAGTGAGAAAGCGCTGGTCTGGATCAAATCGGAATCGAGTAGAGAAGTTTTGAAGCATATGAAAAAAGAGATCGAAAGTGTCTCACATATTTCACTGGACATCTTTAAAAATATAATGGGAAATGTACAAAAGGAAACAGGTATAAAGGGAAAAGAATTGTGGATGCCCGTACGTTCTGCCCTTACGGGATTGACAGAGGGCCCTGAATTACCACAAGTCATCCAGATACTTGGGAAAAAGAAAATCCTTGACTATTTAGACCAGGCACTCACTGTTTGAGTTGTGTCCGGGTTTATTTATATTAATCATATACTAACCGGGTAAGTTGAATGATGGATACTCTGTATATTTATAACACACTAAACAGAAAAAAAGAAAAGTTTGAACCGTTAACTCCTGGATTTGTAGGAATATATGTGTGCGGACCTACCGTTTACGACCACTCCCATCTGGGTCATGCCAAGAGTTATATCAGTTTTGATGTGATCGTTCGTTATCTGCGTTTTATTGGTTATAAGGTTAGATATGTTCAGAATATTACTGATATGGGGCATTTGCAGGGAGATTCTGAAGAAGGGGAAGATAAGGTCTCTAAACAGGCCCGCCTGCAAAAATTAGAACCAATGGAGATTGCTGAAAAATATACACGTAGTTATTTTGCGGATATGGATCGGTTGGGTAACCTGCGGCCCGATATCTCACCCCGTGCCTCCGGGCATATTATTGAGCAAATAGAAATTATAAAGACTCTGATTAAGAAGGATTACGCATACGAAGTCAGTGGAAATGTTTATTTCGATGTTCGAAAATTTTCCGGGTATGGGAAGCTTTCTGGCCGAAAAATTGAAGAATTGGAAGCAGGGGCGCGGGTTGAAGTAGCCGAAGATAAAAAATACCCGGCCGATTTTGCCCTTTGGAAAAAAGCCACACCGGAGCATATTATGCAATGGAATAGCCCTTGGGGGAAAGGTTACCCGGGCTGGCATATTGAGTGTTCTTCCATGTCAACAAAGTATTTAGGCGAAACCATCGACATTCACGGAGGGGGCCTGGAAAATGTCTTTCCTCACCATGAATGTGAAATTGCCCAGAGTGAGTGTGCTTTTGATAAACCATTTGTGAAATACTGGTTGCACAACAATATGGTAACGGTTGATGGCGTGAAAATGGGAAAGTCATTAAATAATTTTATTACCATCAAAGAGGCATTAAAAAAGAACGATCCTTTGGCTATCCGATATTTTATCCTGATGAGTCATTATCGGTCGGCGCTTGATTTTAGCGAAACCGCCCTGGATGCCGCCTCAACCGGATTAAAGAAGATCAATAATTTTTTAAACCGCATCGATCAGGAATTAGAAAATGCGGGGGACAGCGAAGGAACAGCTTCATTAGCGGTGGAAGAATTTGATAAAAAATTCCGGGCAGCGATGAATGATGATTTTAATACGCCTCAGGCATTAGCGGCTGTTTTTGAAATGATAAATGATGTGAATAAGATTCTGGATGACCGGAATCAATGTGTGGCTAAAACTGAAATTGTGCAATTGAAGCAAATATTACAGAGTACATTGGGTGATGTCTTAGGTATTATAACCGCCGAAAGTGGGAAACAGGAAACATCCAGTCAGGATATTGATCATGTGATGGATATATTATTAGAGGTTCGCAAAGATCTCCGCCTCGAGAAAAATTTTAAAATATCCGATAAAATTCGTGATATGTTAAAATCCCATGGTATTTTATTAAAGGACACTCCTCAGGGAGTGATATGGGAAAAGGAGATGCCGAGATTTTAAATCAATAGTATTTGATGATATTATTTTTATCGGTCGTGTGGGAGGAAATTGGTTTTGAAAATTTACACTGGTTTTGGAGATGCAGGAAAAACAAGTCTGTTCGGCGGCCAGATAGTTGATAAAGATGATTTAAGAGTTGAAACTTATGGGACTGTGGATGAATTGAACAGTATCTTAGGATTGGTAATAGCTGAATTTGAAGATATCGGCTTAGCCAGGGACTTGAAAGAAATCCAGCAAAATCTGTTCAGGCTTTCAACAGAACTGGTCACTCCCGCAGGTAATAAGAAGAGAATAAATCATCAGACGATTACATCCGAAGATATTAACAAAATAGAAAATGGAATCGATGAACTGGATATTCAACTGGTTCCGTTGAAAAACTTTATTTTGCCTGGCGGATCGCCCCGGGCAGCTTTATTGCATTTGGCAAGAACGGTATGTCGGCGTGCCGAACGTCGCCTGATCAGCCTGAACAAAACGGCCAGTATCGATTCTCAGATTATGATATATATCAATCGCTTATCCGATTATTTTTTTGTTCTGGCAAGATATATGAATAAAAAAGATAAAATTAAAGATATCCTTTGGATTGATAAAAAAAAACATAAGGTGTAATGTTTCTTCCACGCTTTTTCCAAAAATTAATAAAAGATTTCCCTTTCTATTCTAATTTTGGGAAAGGAAGAGAGAAATAGTTAAAAATATAATAATTCTGTGTAATTAGTAACTGTATATAAATTATTGACCTACAAACGCACTTTCAGGGATTTATAAATGTCAAAACTATGGCATGAATATTGTTCATCTTAAATTAGTATCAGTAAAATTCTAAAAATAAGGATGACTTTATGGGTGTGAAAATTTTAGATAAACCAACGGTAACAATAGAGCCGGAATTATGTAAAGGATGTGGACTCTGTATTGACGCCTGTCCTCCGGATGTATTGAAGTTTCATCAGAAATTCAATACCAAAGGTTATCATTACGCTTATTATATCGGTGATGGATGCACGGGTTGTGGTGTTTGTTTCTATGCCTGTCCGGAGCCTGAGGCGATTGTTGTTTATAAAAAAGGTGCTGAAATAAAGGAGGTCGTCTGATGGCAAAGTACCTGATGAAGGGGAACGATGCAATAGTTAGAGGTGCATTACTGGCTGGTTGTCGTCTCTATTTTGGCTATCCCATTACGCCTGCCAGTGAAATTGCCGAAGGAGCGGCGAAATATTTTCCTAAAGTAGGGGGTACTTTTTTACAGGCAGAGAGTGAAATCGCTGCTATTAACATGGTATATGGTGCAGCCAGTGGTGGGGTAAGGGCTATGACCGCTTCTTCCAGCCCGGGAATTAGTTTAAAACAGGAAGGGATTTCCTATGCTGCCGGTTCGGAATTACCTTGTGTAATTGTTAATATTATGCGCGGTGGACCCGGTCTGGGGAATATTGCACCGGAACAAGGGGATTATAATCAGGTAGTCAAAGGTGGCGGACATGGAAATTATCGTGTTCCCGTTCTTGCCCCCAATAGTGCACAGGAAATGTGTTCTCTGACAATAAAGGCATTTGATATTGCCGATAGATACCGGACGCCTGTATATGTTCTCGCTGACGGTTATATTGGTCAAATGATGGAACCGGTTGAATTTCCGGAGCCTATCACCCGTTTACAGCGACAAGATTGGGCAGTCTATGGGGATAAGGAAAGCAAAGATAACCTGATCTCCAGCATATATCTGGATCCTCCGGTACTTGAAGCACATAACCGGAAATTGCAGGAAAAATATAAAGAAATTGAAAGAAATGAGTTGATTTGTGAAAAATTTATGCTTGATGATGCGGAATATGTATTAATGGGCTATGGAATTGTCTCTCGCATCTTAAAAACAGCGGTTGAAAAATTACGAGAGGAAAAGATAAAAGTTGGTTTATTGCGGCCCATCAGTCTTTTCCCGTTCCCGAAAAAAGAAATTGGGGAACTGGCGGAGAAACATTGCAAATTTTTCGTTGTGGAGCTAAGTAATGGACAGATGCTGGAGGACGTGCAGTTATCTGTACTAGGAAGATCGTCCGTTGGTTTTTACAATCGTATGGGTGGCGTTGTGCCGACAACAGACGAAATAGTTCAACAGGTAAAAACGAACCTTATTGTGTAAAATAAGAGGAAAATTAAATGGCGACTAAAATATTACGTAAATCGAGTGCCTTTTATGATAAATATACCAGAAATCCAAGTGCTGACAAAAAAATGCCACACTATTGTCCGGGATGCGGTCATGGACATGTGCATAAAATGATTGCTGAAGCTTTGGAAGATTTCAATATTACGGATCGGACAATATTTATCAGCCCGGTCGGTTGTAGTGTTTTTGCCTATTACTATTTTGCCACCGGTAATATTCAGGCTGCCCATGGCCGGGCTCCGGCAGTATCAACGGGTATTAAGAGAGCCCACCCGCACAGTATTGTAATCAGTTATCAGGGGGATGGAGATCTGGCTGCCATTGGAACGGCAGAGATTATTCATGCCGCAAACAGGGGAGAAAATATTACCGTATTTTTTGTGAATAATGCCATTTATGGTATGACCGGCGGGCAGATGGCGCCAACAACGCTGGTGGGACAAAGAACGACGACTTCTCCTTTAGGGCGAAAACCATCGAATGAAGGGTACCCTGTAAAGGTAGCCGAACTGATCAGTCAGTTGCAAGCACCTGTTTATATTGAACGCGTGGCTCTGTATGATAATAAACAAAGAGCAAAAACCCGTTTGGCCATCCGTAAGGCCATTAAATGCCAGGTTGATAATTTAGGATTTTCCCTTGTAGAGATATTGTCTCCCTGCCCGTCCGGCTGGAAAATGGACCCTGTCGATTCGATGCGTTGGATTGAAGAAACGATGCAGGAGCATTTCCCCCTGGGTGTTTATCGGGACCTGACAAAAGAAGTTAAACCTTACGAATCGGAAGTTATTGATCCAACAGAAGAGGAGATCATGAATCTTCTCGATATAAATAAAGAAGTAACATTTAAACCTGACAAAAAAGAACCAAGCGCCCAGTATAAAAATCCTGAGATTAAGATCGCCGGTTTTGGCGGTCAGGGTATCCTGCTACTGGGAGCAGCGATGGCTCAGGCCGGTATGCTTGAAAACTACCATGTATCCTGGTTGCCTTCCTACGGACCGGAAATGAGGGGGGGGACGGCTAACTGTCATGTAAATATTCGAGATATTGATGTTGGTTCGCCAATGGTCAGCGACCCCAGTGTTTTAATCGCTATGAACCGGCCATCCCTGGAAAAATTTGAGAATGAAGTAAAAAAAGGTGGTCTTATTATTTATGATTCCTCACTCATCGATATAAAACCGAAACGGCAGGACATTGAAATTTTAGAAATTCCGGCGACAAAAATGGCCGATGATTTGGGGAATACCCGCATTGCTAATATGATTGTTTTCGGAGCCTATATGGGTTACACGGGATTGATGGGCAAGGAAACTATTTATGAATCATTAAAGTCGGCGATCAAACACAGGCGATTCATGGATATTAATATCAAGGCAGTTGATGCCGGTTATCAATTCGGCAAGGACAAAATCAATTAAATATAATCGGTTAATTTATTATCCTGATCTATTCATACAGCAGCCGTTTGCCGCAAACAAAGAAAAAAATTGTCCACAGATTTCCCCCGTTCTGCAGCATCCCCCCGGCAATTTTGTAGAGAAATAGCTCACATATGATCGAAATGTGATATTGGTCATTAGCATTGTGTGACCAGGCGCAACAATCATGTGATGGAATATATATATTATTAATGGTAGGCTTAAATTAGTCGAGAATCAGATATGAGAAGAAAAACAAATAATAAATTTTAACTATAAACGGAAATGCATATGAATTTATATAAAATAAAAGGAATACTTATTTTTGTGGTCCTGTTGACTCTGTTCTCCTGTACATTGGAAGAACCGGCACTACCCTCCTGGCTCACTGAGTGGAGTATTCCATTCGAATCAAGCTATACCATGGAAGAAGTGCTAACGGATTCGAATTTTGTGGCAGACACCACCGGTTCCGGTGTAGCAATCGTCGCTCTATCGATATCCGATTCTATGGAAGGGAAGGTGGTTTCTTCCCAAGATTTATCGATACAACCTGAGGGTGAGGAGAACGGAAAGAATATTGATGATCTTTCATTGGGAACGATCGGGCCGGTCAGTTCCAATTCAATCACAATGGAAGATCTATTGGGCGTAAGCTTACCGGTCGGATTTGAACTCAGTGTTCCTGACACCGTTGTTCAGGTGGATCTGATATACATCTTGTATAAAGAAGTCAGTCGTGCTCATATTGAGAACGGTTCGATGCGGTTGGAATTGGTGAATAATACTATTTTTGATATACGAAGCGGAACGCAAATCACCATTTTTGATGATTCTACCAACACTTTGCTGGGTACTACAAGTATACCTCAATCGATCAATAGCATGCAATCAGGATTTGCCAGCCCTGATTTGGATCTTTCCGATTTGAATATCCATACAAAATTTCTGTTTCAGATTCAAATACCCTTTGCAGCCAAAGTTGCGGTGCTTGACGGTAACGACCTTAAAAGTTCTGTCTGGGTTAACGGAACATTAATGGACCTTGAGGTTTATGAAGCGAAGGCGATGTTTCCGGAGCAATCTTTATCCATTGAGGATTCGAGTTCAGTGATGGAGGAGGATCATCGGATCAGATACGCCGAAATTGAACGGGGGAGTATCAATATTCTTCTGGAAAATAGGTTAGCGGTCAACGCAAGAGCCTCAATCACTATGCCGAATTTTAAACATTTAGTGACGGGTGAGATTTATACAGACTTAATTGAGATACCGGAAAAGTCAATCATGGAAGAATCGGTATCACTGGCAAATTACTCAATCATTGATTATTCTAATCCCGGTGATTTAGTTGAATATATTAAGTACGAAATCAGTGTGGTCACTGATTCATCGGAGGCGTATGTTCAGATATCCCAGAATGATTCGGTAATGATCACCGTTGAACCGGAGTCCTTACTCTTCAGTAGGATTGATGGAGTGATTGATTCTCTTGAGATAGAGATTGACCCGGTTGAAAAGGATAATCTTGGAGATCTCTCCGATCTGGAAGGCAGCATATTTCTGGATAGTCTGGAGATGGAGATCACTTTTTATAATGAGACCGGTTTACCGATTGATATTACCTTGTTTATCAGTGGCAGTGATGGTAGTGAAGAACTCGTTCTGGCACCAATCAAGGCAGAAATCCCCTCTGTTGATGAAAATGATGGCATATTGAAAATTAAACTGAACGGGAAAAACGCACATCCAAATATTGTTGACCTGATGGGGATCCTTCCAACAAGCATACGTCTGGATGCCACCGCCTTTGTCGATGGTGAAGGATCCGTCTCGGTAGGACAAGCGGTTCGTTGCGATTATCAATTTTATTCGCCACTGTTTATAAGGATTAACGAGCCCTCGATACTAAAATCTGATATCACCAGAGAAGAGATCGATGCGGATGACAGGGAAAGGATTAAAAATAATTTAAAATCTTCGTCATTTTTTATTGATCTGATAAATGGATTGCCGGTCGGTGTCGAAGCATCTATCTACATTTCGACGGACTCTACAACGCTTTACGATGATAATTTTATCGATGATAGTACCAAGTTCAGTATAGGTGAAAAACAATTACTGGCAGGGCAGGTAGGGCCTGATGGTTATGTCGATGAACCGTTCACAAGTCAGATATCCCATGATCTGACCCCCGATCAGTTACGAATATTTTATAGTCATGCGGTTTTATATTTTGGTTCGAAAATAATTCTCAAAAAAACCAACGGTTTGGTAAAAATTCGCTTAAAGGATGAAATCAGCCTTCAGGGAGATATTAGATTTCAGTACAGAATAAACGCCGATTAATATTTTACAGAAAGATAAGAATGAAGAAGATCATATATATTTTATTTACTTTAAGTTTCATCTTTGGATTTTCTGCACCTTCGTATGCCCAGGGTTTTAACGCCTCCGGCATGGCAATGGGCGGTGCATATGGGGCATTGGCCAGAGGGGTGGATGCGTTTACCTGGAATCCGGCCAACCTCGCGCTCAGTTATGACAACAAACTGGAAATCAATCTGGTTGGTGTTAATTTAAATTTGGCAAATTCTTCCCTAAGCATTGATCAATATGAGCGCTATTTTACTGAATCCGGTCACGGTGGTACCTGGGACGAGCAAGATAAAAAAGATTTGCTGGATCTGATACCAGCGAATGGTCTGAAATTGTCCGGTGATCTTGAGGCCAATGTTTTTGGCCTGCTATTTGGTCCGTATGGATTTTCCGTCCAAATGATCGGTAAATCTAGAGGTATCGTTCCAAAATCGATTTTTGAATTAGTCCTGAAGGGTAATCAGAGATTGTACAAAGAATTTAATTTTAATGATACCGATGCTGATGGTTTTTCTGCCGTAAAACTGAGTCTTTCCCTTTCTCATCCGATTCCTTTTAAGAAATATTTTGATGAGTTTGGCGTCGGGTTAAATATAAACTACTATCGTGGCCTTATCATGGCTGAGGTCAGGAATTTTGACGGATCATTTGTTACATCGCCTGACGGGGTTATATCTTCAATGGATATAATTTACAGGACCGGAGTAGATGGACAAGGGATTGGCTTTGATGCCGGTGCCGCCGGGCGCTTTAATGATAAATGGTCGGTGAGTCTCGGACTCTATAATTTGTTTGCCGGGATAGACTGGAGAAAAGAGACAGGGGAATACAGAACATCTACTATTAAGGATACTATAAAATTTGATGAAACCGAGGAGTTGGATGATATCTTTCGCACGGATACGCTTTCCACAGCCTCTTTCAGAACTAATCTGCCGGTAGTTCTTCATATCGGTCTGGCCTATGATTTTTTTGAGAATCTAACCTTTGCCCTCGATCTTGAACAGTCTTTTAAAGAAAAAATGGGATATTCGGATAGAGGACAATTGGCTATTGGTGTACAGTATACGCCGGTAAAAATTGTTCCGTTAAGAGCCGGTATGAGTTTCGGCGGAAAATGGAAATACAAAATGGGGCTGGGTTTCGGGTTACATCTGGGATTCTTTCACCTGGATCTTGCCTATGCGATGCACAAAGCCCTTTGGCCCACCAAGGCCTCCGGATTCTCTACCGCAGCCAATATAAAGTTTGCTTTCTAATCTACCCAGCGATTAACCCGGACTATTATAAACCACAGAGCACACGAAGCACACAAAGTTTTTTTGAATTATTCTAATTATTAGTCTTCGTGAACTTCGTGGTTATTATCTATTCTCGCTCAATGCTCCATCCTTTCCCGGGGGTATCTATATAGTGACAATTTGGTAAGATTTTAATAGACCGCCCATTCTTAAAATTAAAAAAATAAAAAAAAGATTTATCGATAATAAGAATATTATCACATTTTCCGGCATGTTTCTAATCAAAACATCTCCGATATTGAATCATAAGTTGTTGTAATTAGTGGGGTTGTAAAAGTCGACACTTTTATGGCACATTAATTGAATAATAGTTGATTGATGTCTGTATGGTCAGTAAGGTGGAGAGTAAAATGGATAGTGAAAATATTATCAAATTTGAACAAATGAAGCGTTATTTTTTCGACAAAGAGACGACAACCAAGTTTATTCAATATCTGATGAAAAAGGCAACGGTCATCGCTCCTCATAAAAAGGGGGAGGTGTCCTATTCTTTTGAAGAAGTGACCGATGTTGCCAATATTGTAGTCGATTATCCGCGTACCATTCAACCATTAAAAAAATTTTTTCTTCCGCCGTCGGAAAAATTACTGTCTTTTAATTTAAAGGACAATTCGTTCAGTGAAGTTGAAATTGAAGAAAAAAGGCAGATATTTTTTGCTGTACATTCCTATGAGATGCAAGGGATTAAACGGTTAGATTACAGTTTTTCCAAAGGAAATCCGGAATCGAATTATTTAAGACGGCGCAACAATACATGCTTTATAGGTATTTCATACAATCCTGATGAATGGCATTTTTCGAAATCAGTGGGTATCGAGATTGAAAAATTGGATGGTTTTTCTCTGTTTTTCGAACCGGTTGAAAAAGGATATCTCGTATTTGAAGTAAATGAGACCGGTCGTGAAATGCTCTCCGAATTCAGTTCAGGAATGTTAGTTGATGCGCCGTTGGATTTTGAGGTTACAGAAAAAAAATTTAAAGCTAAAATAAAATATCATTATAACCGATTACCCCAGGTTTTTGAATATGTCTATCATTCAAAAGTTTGGGATAAAGTGGCAGAAAAATGTGTCGGGTGTGGGACCTGTAATTTACTCTGTCCGACCTGTTATTGTTTTGATGTCCGGGATGAGGTGACTTTAAATATTACCGAAGGCAGTCGTGAGCGGTTCTGGGATGGCTGTATGCTGAACACATTCGCAGAAGTTGCCGGCGGCGAAGATTTCAGGGATAAATTGAGTCTAAGAACACGGCATCGTTTATTTCGAAAGTTTAAATATATTACTGATCAATCAGGAGAATTGAATTGTGTCGGTTGTGGAAGATGTTCGCGATATTGCCCCGCCGAAATTAATATCATCGATATAATCAATGATCTGATTGTTGATTATACAGACCAGCAGCAAAAACAAGTTATTTAGAATTGAGGAGTCGTTTGATGGAAACCACGGCTGTTGAATCACAGAAACTTTATATTCCTTTAATGTCAAAAATATTAAAGGTGGAGCAGTTAACGTCTACGGAAAAACGGTTTGAAATTCTCCTGCCTAAAGAGCATCCCCTTGGTCATAAACCCGGTCAGTTTGTAGAAGTATCTATTTTCGGTTTTGGAGAAGCACCCATTTCGATCTGCTCGTCCCCGACTAAATCGCCGGTATTTGAATTAACCGTCCGCAATACCGGTCGATTGACCGATAAAATGCATGAGCTCACCAGCGGTTGTCAGTTGGGCATCCGGGGACCATTCGGTAATGGTTTTGAGGTAGAATCCTTCCGACAAAAAGATATACTCTTCGTATGTGGGGGGATCGGTTTAGCACCATTGAAGTCACTCATTGATTATACAATAGCAAAGCGTGATGATTTTGGAAGAATTATAATTGTTTATGGTACAAAAAATCCTTCCGAGATACTATTTAAAAATGAAATTGAAAGTTGGAAAAAAAGAGAAGATATTGAGTTTCACATTTCTGTAGACAAACCGGATAATGACTGGAAAGGGAATGTAGGCGTCATTACTACTCTGATACCTCCGTTAAAATTAGATACAGATAAAACAATAGCGACAGTAGTCGGTCCGCCGGTTATGTATAAATATGTCATACTCTCCCTTAAAGGGAAACGAATTCCCGATGAAAATATTTATCTTTCACTTGAACGAAGAATGAAATGTGGCGTGGGAAAATGTGGGCATTGTCAAATCAACAATAGTTATGTCTGCCAGGAGGGTCCGGTTTATCAGTATCCACGGATAAAACAGTTGGAGGAAGCGATATGAGTAAACCGAAAGTTGCTTTTTTTGATTTTACCAGCTGCGAAGGATGTCAGTTAAACAAATTAAATTTTGAAAATGAATTATTGGGTATCCTGGATTTGGTGGATATTGTGGAATTCCGTGAGGCAATGGATGACAAGGCCGATAATTATGATATCGCATTTATTGAAGGGAGCATTAGTACCCCTGCCTGTGTGGAAAGAATTCATGATATCAGACGGCGCAGTAAAATATTGGTTGCCCTTGGTTCCTGTGCGGTTTCCGGTGGCATCAATGCCATTAAAAATCTTCATCCCCCGGAATGGGTGAAAGAAACAGTCTATGGGGAAGATAAGTATTTATTTCCATCCATGCCTGTCCAGCCGGTCAGTGCGATCGTAAAAGTTGATTATGAAGTCCGCGGTTGTCCAATGAGCACACCCGAATATCTTCATGTATTCAAATCTCTGGTTCTTGGTCGTAAGCCTGAAATTATAAATTATGCTGTATGTGTTGAGTGCAAACAAAAAGAGAATGAATGTGTGTTGGATAAAGGGATGTTTTGTCTTGGCCCGGTGACCCGTGCCGGATGCGGTGCAATCTGTCCTACAAACGGGCAATATTGTACCGGCTGTCGCGGAATGGTGTCAAATGTTAACGAAAATGGCGCGATCGATATGCTAAAACGTTATAAGCTATCAACTCATGAAGCCGTGAAGCGGATGAATTTATACTGTGCCAATGAGATCGAATAGGAAGGAATCATAAAAATGAGAAAAGATCTCCATATTGATGTTCACCATGTTACACGAGTAGAAGGCCATGGAAATATCATCGTGGATGTTAAAAATGGTGTTCTGCAAAAAGCTGAACTGGCGATTGTTGAAGCACCCAGATATTTTGAAGCAATGTTAAAGGGTAGAAACTTTCAGGAAGTGGCAATCATAACATCGCGGATCTGTGGTATTTGTTCTCTGGGTCATCAGATGACTTCACTCAAAGCGACAGAAACGGCTTTGGGAATCGAAATATCCAAACAGACGGAAATTTTGAGAAAAATATTAGTCGATGGCGGTACTTTCCAGAGTAATGTTCTGCATGCATTATTTTTGGCAACCCCAGATCTGTTGAACGTCGGTTCTGTTTTTTCTCTGATCAATACGCATAAAGAGGTTGTATTAGCGGCACTACGATTAAAGCGATTGGCTAATGACATCGGGG
>CAZBBC010000077.1:7808-20091 GCA_964489835.1 uncultured Calditrichota bacterium | reverse complement strand
GATTTATTTGATAAACATAATCTGTAATTCACCTGAATTATTAACCACAGAGAACTCAGAGTATAATTAATTTAAATAAAAACAAATAGATAAAAGAATTATTACTGTTAATTTAATATTGATAACATATGTATTCAGTATTTGATAAATACAATAAATTCATATAATTAACTCTGCCTGCCCGGCTCAGACGGGTGTGCTCAGTGGTTTATAGATAGATCAGGTTTAGTATATCTGTAGTGAATATTTTTTTAAAAAAAATAATATTTAGAAATAAAATGAAGTAAAAGATGGTTTTAAAGGATATTATATAAGTAAAATAGCAGGGAGCATTTAGCAATGATTACATTAACAGATAAAGCTGCAGAGAAGGTGAAAAGTATCCTGAAGAATGAAAGTAAAGAAGACCATGCGCTTCGTTTGGGTATTAAAGGCGGCGGATGTTCAGGGTTTAATTATACATTGGATTTAGATATGATACTTGCAGATAACGATCAGGAATTTGAAGATAAAGGTGTGCGCATAATTGTAGACGCTAAAAGTTTCGTTTACCTTAGCGGTTTAGAAGTTGATTATATAGAAAACCTGAGTGGCTCGGGATTTTCATTTACAAATCCAAATGCAAGCAGGACCTGCGGATGTGGTAATTCGTTTCAGGCATAGTCACTATATTTTTTTACGGAAGGCCGGGGAAACCTGCCGGAAGGGAAAAGCCTCATATTTTATGGGGCTTTTTATTTTAGCAAAACTCCGAGTATGTATAAATAAAAGAAACATCAGCGAGAGGTCGCAAAAGATTTGGTCTCTATTGCAGAAAATGATTAAATTTATTTAATATTACCTCCGAGGTATCGGATATATAATTTAAATTATATAAATTCATTTACGATAACCGGTCGGTGATGTATAGGAAAGGAATCAATTTAAAGTAGGAATTGGCTTCAAATGTTAAAAATTAAAATCATTGGAGATGAAGTTCTGCGGCAAACGGCGATAGAAGTTGACGAATTTGATGATAAACTTTCCCGCTTAAGTGAAGAGATGATTGAGGTGATGCATAATTCAGATGGAATCGGACTCGCCGCCCCTCAAGTTGGTATATCGAAACGGTTTCTTGTTACGGATACCACTCCCGTGGACAAAGAATCCGGACCGATGGTGTTTGTTAATCCGGTTATCGTCGAGTCATGGGGCGAATCGATTTTAGAAGAGGGATGTCTGTCAATACCCGGTGTTCGGGAGGATGTAACGCGCCCGGAAGAGATTCTCTTAAAATATCAAAGTGTGGAAGGGGAAACGAAGACGGAAAAGTTTACCGGCTGGATAGCGCGTGTGCTGCAACATGAAATTGATCATCTTGACGGTGTATTGTTCGTGGATTATCTGAGTCCCGTAAAGCGTAAACTGATTGCCAGCCAATTTAGCGATTGATATTTTAATGAAATTTAGCGTTAAGACCTTTGATACGGGTAATATAACAAGTGATCTTCTGATTTTAGTAACCTACCCGGATAGCCACCATACGTATAACTGTCTTCCCGATGCAGTTAATGCAGACATCAAAACCATTATACCGCAGATTAATTTATCCGGAGATGAAAAGGATTTATTTATATCTCTGAATAATTCCACCATTCCCTATCTCCTTTTAATTACAATAAATCATCATGATGGTAATAATCTTGAAGATTTCCGTGAAGCGGGATTTTATATAAATAAGTATTTTGAAAAAGTAAAAGGGAAAAGCGCTCATTGCATCGTTAATCTCCCTAACCAGAATCCTGAAGATGTGGCCAGTGCTATCACCGAGGGTCTGCTTTTATCTGCCTACTCATTTTCTGAATTCAAGTCTGATGCGAAAAAGAAATCAAAAATTAACAGGCATCTGACTTATCTTTTTAAAACCTCGGAATATCGTTCGACGATAACCAAACATATAAAAAAAATACAAATAATTGCGACTGGTGTGAATTACGCACGAACGTTGGCAAATCGTCCGGGAAATGTGTTAACCCCATTGGCACTGGCGAAGGATGTACGATCTGTATTTCGTGATGACCCGTCGATAGATGTTGAAGTGTTGCAAGGCAAAAAACTTGAATCACTAAAGATGAACGCCTTCCTGGCAGTGGCAAAAGGAAGTGATCAAACGCCGGCATTGATAATAATTAAATACAAAAGTGGTTTGAAAAAGGCTAAGAAGTTAGCATTGATTGGCAAGGGAATTACTTTCGACAGTGGTGGAATATCTATTAAACCTGCCGGAAAAATGGAAGAGATGAAATATGATATGGCGGGATCGGCAGCAGTGATCGGGGTATTAAAAGCCATTTCTGCCCTGCGACCCAAACTTGATATTGTTGCGGCAATACCGGCAGCGGAAAATCTTCCCAGCGGAAAAGCTTATAAGCCGGGAGATATTATTAGAGCCTTTAATGGGACAACGATTGAAATAATTAATACCGATGCCGAGGGACGATTGCTACTTGCAGATACATTGTCATTTGTCGAAAAAAAATTCCGGCCGGACTGGATGGTTGATCTTGCTACTTTAACCGGTTCAATCGTCTCTACCTTTGGGGATCAATGTTGTGGGATTTTCTCTAAAGATGACAGTTTGTTAAAATATTTTCATCAGGCTGCAGATAAATGTGATGAGCGTGTATGGGCAATGCCGATGTGGGATGAATATAAAAAGCCGTTGGAAAGCAAGGTTGCCGATATTAAACATGTGGGGGGCAAAGATGCGGGAAGTATAACAGCGGCAAAATTTCTGGAAACATTCGTGACTAAAACTCCCTGGATACATCTGGATATCGCAGGTACAGCCTATGATCTGAAATCAAAAAAATATCTTAAAGAAGGCGCCAGTGGATTTGGCGTGCGTTTAGTTCTTTCCTTTATTGAAGAACTTCAAAATTAATCCTCCTATCTATTCTCACATCTCCTTTTAATGGATAGAAATATTTTATACCGTACATTGTGCAGATCACCTCGATAGAGCAGGATTCCCATTGATTTTGATTTTGCAGAAAATTATATTCAACGGTGACAATCCTTAGTTAATAAACCATATCCAAATCAAATAACGGAGATACCAATGCTTACCAGCTACGAAAAAATTGCGTTTCTTCTGGCGTTATGTCTATCTGTGTACCTGAGCTGGCGTTCTTTTTCTGTTATGTTAAAAGTTATTCACCTGGGACAGGATAAATTTTATTTGGAAAATCTGGGCTCAAGAATTTCAAAAAGCCTATCTGCCTTCTTATTGCAGAACACTGTTTTAACGAGCAGAATAGTAATCAGTTTAATTCATAGCCTGGTTGCCTGGGCCTTCATTTTATACATGTTGGTAAATATCGGTGATATCCTGTCTGCATATGTTTTAGATTTTCATTTTCTGGGCACTGGGATCATCGGGAATATTTACCGGCTGTTTGTTGATGTTTTTAGTGTATTTGCAATTGTTGGAGTTTTGATATTAATCATTCGCCGTTTCGTATTTGCCAGCAAAGATCTGCAGATTCGTGAAAATGTATTGCTTCTGGAATCTGCCCGGCGTGGAATTGCCCGCGATTCATTTATTGTAGGATTTTTTATATTTTTTCATGTTGGTTTTCGGTTTCTGGGTGAAAGTTTTCACCTGGCCCATTCCGGAGCAGATCTGTGGCAACCTCTGGCTTCCACAATTGCAAATTTCTGGCAGGGTATTAACCCGGAAACGTTAGATATTTTGATACATATTTGTTTTTGGCTGGCCCTCGGCTTGATCTTATTATTTATACCGTATTTTCCTAAAAGCAAGCATGCTCATTTATTCATGGGACCAATTAATTATTTGACACAACCGATCCGATCTGCCCCGGGAACGATGGGAAAAATAGATTTTGAAGACGAGAAGAACGACCAGTTTGGTGTATCAAAGATTGAGCATCTGGATAAAACCCAACTTCTAGATGCGTATGCATGCATTATGTGCAATCGCTGCCAGCAAGCTTGTCCCGCCTATCTAACCGGAAAGCAATTAAGTCCCGCAGCCCTGGAGATTAATAAACGATATTTCTTGAATGCTAATGGAAAAAAACTTATTAACGGAGAAACTGTCGATCAGACCTTATTGGAATATGGACTGACAGAATCAGCGCTCTGGGCATGCACCAGTTGCGCCGCTTGTGTTGAAATTTGTCCTGTTGGTAACGAACCGATGGTTGATATTCTCAGCATACGTCGTGACCGTGTGCTGATGGAAGCAAAATTTCCAGGTCAGTTACAAAACGCTTTTAACGGAATGGAAAGAAATGGAAATCCCTGGAATATGAACAAGGATCGGTTGGAATGGGCAAAAGCCTATCCGGGGCTTGGTGTTAAAACAGTTGAGGAAAACCCCGGGTATGATATACTATTCTGGGTGGGATGTGCCGGTGCTTTTGATCAAAGGGGACAAAAAATTGCCCAGGCTTTTGCTAAAATTCTGAATGCCGCCGGTGTAAATTTTGCGGTTTTGGGAGAAAAAGAAAATTGTACCGGTGATAGTGCTCGCCGGAGTGGTAATGAATATTTGTTTTCGATGATGGCAGAGTCAAATGTAGAAACCCTGAATGCGGCCCGGGCAAAAAAGATTGTTACCACCTGCCCTCATTGTTTTCATGTCCTTAAAAATGAATATCCACCGTTTGGTGGTAACTATCAGGTAGTACATCATACTCAAATGATAGATGATTTGTTCAGGGATGGCAAATTAAAGATTAAAAACGCACCCGAACAACAGATTACCTTTCATGATCCATGCTATCTTGGTCGTCATAATCAAATATATGATGAACCGCGCCGGGGGCTGAAATCAGCCGGTATCCAAATCCTTGAAATGGATCGGATCCGTAATCATAGTTTTTGTTGCGGAGCCGGTGGTGGTAATATGTGGAAAGAAGAAGAGGAAGGGGAAGAAGCTGTTCGTCGGGAACGTTTTAAGGAGGCAGGAGAGACCGGTGCTGGTGTTTTGTGTACATCCTGTCCGTTTTGTATGACCATGCTCAGTGATGCAGGAAACGAGCTGGAATCTAATCTCCCTGTCCATGATATTGCTGAATTAATTGCCGAAAGAATTGGAGAATGAAAGTACTAATAGTATGAAAAAGTGGTTACTATTTTTCTTTATCATCCTGGCTGCGATCGTTCTAAGCATTTATTTATTTTACTTTAAGCAATCAGAAACATATCGACCGGATACATCGGATCCTGCGCTTATTTTCGCAGAAGCATGTGTGTCTTGCCACGGCGAAAAAGGAGAAGGAAAAGGGCTCTTCTTTCCTGATTCACTTGATTTCAACTTGTCAAGGAGAGACGTTATTGAAGCGGTAAGGGAAGGAAAATTATTCATGCCGGCATTTCCCCAAATCCCGGATTCAACTCTGAATAAACTGGCTCGTTATATAGCGCGTAAAGGCTATAACCACCCATAAGTCGTTTTTTGTAATTCACTGCACTGATGATATTGTGACATCAGGATTTTATTAAATAAGCACCTTCTTCATTCCGCGCTCCGCGGGCATCGCCAATACAAAAAGTGTACGGACCTTTTATAGCAGCAGAGCCGTATTCTCCTTTTTTATTAATTGCGTAAAATTTCACGTTAAAATTTGGTTCGCCGTTTTTTTCTTTTAAAAAGCGGGCTTTGGCATGATCAACAATTCGTTGACAAACCAGAAGACAGGCTTCTTCAGGCGATTTATCCATGCGCATATATTCAACAACCATAAATGAACTTAAATTCTTCAAATTTTCTTCTCCCCGTCCCGTGGACCCACAGGCACCCACTTCATTGTCTACATATAATCCGGCGCCGATGATAGGGCTGTCTCCCACACGACCGGGTATCTTATAGGATAAGCCGCTGGTTGTGGTTACACCGGAAAGATTGCCAGCTAAATCAAGAGCGTTGCAATTAATTGTTCCTGTAATTCTCTCCCACTCAAGCGTTGATTGGGATTTTTCCTTCTCCGTGGGTGGAAACCAATCATCATCCTCAGAAAGATTCTCTTGCCACTGCAGCCATTGCTCCCTTGCCTTATCGGTTAAAAGGTTCTCCTCTTTAAAACCATGCCTGCGCGCAAAAGACAGCGCTCCCTCACCGACTAAAAGAACATGATCGGTACGTTCCATGACCAGACGAGCCACCTTCGAGGGATTCCGGATATTTCGCAGAGCAGCCACTCCTCCGGCATTATGGGTAGGTCCATGCATGCAGCAGGCATCAAGCTCTACGATTCCGTCCTCATTAGGCAAACCACCGAGACCAACAGAATGGTCATTCGGATCATCTTCAAGAAGGTTTACGCCGGCAATAACACCATCGAGTGCATCCTTCCCACTTTGGATAATCTCAAAGGCTGTTTTGACTGCCTCTAATCCATTGGCACTTGATATAACAACCGGGGAGTGTGTTTTAATATCCAATTTTTGAATAAAACTTTGACTTGTTTCCGGAAGGGCAACCACTGAGCTGACCCCTGCAGCAGCACCTAATTTGATAAATTGACGTCGTTTCATCCACATTCTCCTAACTAATTACTAATGATTATTTTCATAAAACCTTAATAGTATCTTAGATTGCTTCGTCCCGTCTGCGCCGGGCAGGCTACTCATTCTTCGTGACTCGCAATGACGATACTGTGGTCGTCATTGCGAGCGATAGCGAAGCAATCTATACATATTCTACGGAATTAAGGATATATTCATTAATACTATTTTAAAATATTAATGAACAACGACTTATGACGGTTGTACCAGGAATATTTCTTTTTGTCGTTTGGAAAGAAATTCACATCCATTTTCTGTAACGACTACAATTTCTTCCACGGTAGCAATCCCGTAATTTGGAATGGTCAGTCTTGGTTCAATGGTATACAGTTGATTTATTTCCACTGCGATATCCGGAAGCGTTCCGTACCGTTCCCATTTCGGTGCCAGTAATCCGCCGCCGTCGTGGGCAACACGACCGATTTGATGTCCGAGAGCGTGCGGATATTCCTCATATCCATGGGACACGATATAATCGCGGGCGATTGTATCGATTTCATATCCGGTTACCCCCGGTTTTAAGGCATTGGCAGCTGCTGTTATACTATTCAATATTACCTTGAATCCCTCCTTTACTTCTGGCGGGGCTTCCGCTTCTCCCGGACGCAAAATATACCAGGATCGCTGCAAATCTGAACAGTAATCATTTATTTTGACACCGAAATCAATATTCAAAACATGACCGGGTATAATCTTACGGTTGGTGGGACCGGCGTGCGCACCGGCTGTATCCGGACCGGTAAAAACAGCCGGACAATGCTCCGGATCCCAGGCCAGTGCGACCCCTTCTTTTTTTACCTGTGCAAGCAGAAAATCAGCCACGTCTTTCTCGCTTTTCCCGCTTGTTATAAATCCTCCAACCAGATCATACATTTTTAGAGTCAGGTTGATCGCTTCTTTTACTCTTTCAATTTCAGTTTTGGATTTCCGTCCCCGAAGCTTATTCAGGATGGGTTCCGAAGAAACCAACCGATTGGCATAGGGTGTATTTCTCAGGTATTCCATCAGCTGCAGATACATGCCATGGCTTAATCCATCAGCCATCGGTGAATTCATGGAAAAGTTGATTGCAATTTTATTAGGATTGATATCTTTTAATGTGCTGATAAGTTCATCTTCAATTGATTGTAAATAACCGATAATCCGCGAATAGTAGCCTTGGGCCTCCTGGTTGGGTTTATCCAGACTGCCGACAATGGCTATAGATTCACCGTGGGCAGTCAGAATAAAAGCAGATTGCCAGGTTACGCCTGTACCGACAACCAGATCCATTGCCGGATCAGGAAGGGTACTGCTTTCACGGACAAATATCAGCCAACAATCAATAGTCTCTTCTTTTAGTATTCCGATAGCCTGTTTTATTTTTTCTTTTATCATGAATGGACGCTCCTTATATTTTTATCGAATATAATCGGGAAGATAGTAAAAATCAATTATCAGGTTGCCGTGTTGAAAAGACCAGATCTATGATTCGGTTCTGCTTGATAATTGATAATTTTATTATTAGTATCTTAAATGTCCGGTTAAAACGTTAATCATTTTAAATTATCATCATAATATCAATTGGTTTGTAGATTAAAAAAACTTAGAGACTTGATTCAAAGAACTCACCCTAAATCTCCGCCAAAAGGCGGATCCGCCTACCGGCGTGACCTCTCTTGGGAAGAGAGGGACTTATTGAGCCCCTTCTCTTTTCAAGAGAAGGTCGAAGATGAGGCTTAGACGCAGGTTTGGGAATGAGTTTTTTAAATATAAATTGAATCAATTTTTAACCGGACACTCATGTCTTTAAATAGGAATGACAGAATATGTTAACCGGCAAAGAAAAAAGAAAAATGCGGGCGCAAGCTAACCAGATAAAAGCGACCGTAATGATAGGACGAGAGGGCGTATCTTTTAAGGTCAAACGTTTCATAGATGAAGCTTTTAATAATAAATCTTTGATCAAAGTAAAAGTTTTGAATACCTGCGAAGAAGATAGAAAACAGATTGCAGAGAGACTGTCAAAACTGAAAGACACAGAACTGATACAGATTCTGGGTAGAACTATACTTCTCTACCGGCCATTACCAGAAAAGGATGATCATCCAAACATCAATCTTAATGATAGACAAAAAAAATGAAATCACGATTTATAATATTTACTGATTTGGATGGTACTCTTTTAGATTACCACACCTATTCATATCAGGCGGCTCGTCCTGCTTTAAATTTAATAAAGCAGTGTGAAATACCATTGATACTTGTTTCCAGTAAAACAAGAAGAGAACTGATCCATTATCAAAACGAGCTTGAACTTACCGGACTACCTTTTGTGGTTGAAAATGGATCGGCCATTTATACCCTTGCTGATTATTTCATAAGTCTGGGTGGTAGTGATGTCTCCGGGGAGTATAACCGTTACAAACTGGGTAAGACCTATAATGAAATTGAGCAAATATTAATAAAAATATCAGGAGAGTATAATTATACCATACGGGGATTTCATAACAGCACGAAGGAAAAGATAGGGAAAATTACCTCATTGTCTGAGAATGAACTGCAAATGGCCATGAATAGAGAATTTTCTATTCCGCTCTTTTATGATCCTGTGGCAGAAAATATTTTAAAAGAGGAAATTAATAAATATAATTTGCATATTTTATATGGTGGCCGTTTTATGCATTTACTGGGCAAGGTTGATAAAGGTAAGGCAGTGGAAATGATCATGAAGGGCTACAGGAAACGTTTAGACCATGATGAATTATTCTCGATTGCGTTGGGTGATAGTCTCAATGATTTTGCCATGCTTAAGGCCGTCAATTATCCAATACTGGTAAAAAAACATGATGGTTCCTACGAAAGGCGTCAAACCATTGAAAATATAACCTACAGCCCCGGCATCGGGCCATCAGGTTGGAATCTTTCTCTGCTTAGTCTATTAAAAACCGGAGGTATGAATGAGTGATTTTTTTCAGGATAGTCATATTACAACTTTCCACTCACTCGGTAATATGATGACATTAGATAAACTGGAGAATGATATACGAAATTTTACCCCGACCCGACCGATAGCATTATTAATTCCTTCCCTTTTTGCCGAGATTAAGGGTCCGGCCTTGCCGAGGATCATCGAGGAATTAAAAAAAGCTGATTACATAAAGCGTATCATTGTCTCCTTAGACCAGGCCAATCGAGATCAATTTAATCAGACGAAGGAGTTCTTCAGTGTTTTACCTCAGGATCTTAAAATAATCTGGAATGACGGTCCACGGCTAAAATCGATTATGCGTATGATTGAGAAACATGAGATTCCCATCGGGCCGCAGGGTAAAGGGAGAGGGGCCTGGCTTGGATTTGGTTTTGTTCTTGCTAAACGGGATACATTTGCCATTGCCCTGCACGATGCGGATATCGTTACTTATAGCAGACAGATGCTGGCCCGGTTAATTTTTCCGATAGTCCATCCGGGATGCGACTTTGAATTTAGTAAGGGTTTCTACAGTCGTTTATCGAATAAAATGCATGGTCGCGTCACCAGACTTTTAGTCTTTCCTCTGATCCAGGCCCTGGCTCTTTTGATCGTAAGAAATGACTTTATACGATATTTACGCAGTTTTCGATATCCGCTGGCCGGTGAATTCGCCATTGTAAATAATCTTATTCGTCGTTGCCGGCTTCCTTACAATTGGGGTCTGGAAATTGGTGTTTTATCGGAGGTGTATCGCAATAGTGCAAAAAAAAGAATATGTCAGGTGGATCTTGCTGATTTGTTTGATCACAAACATTCCAATCTTGTTGCCGGTGATATGAAGGGTGGTCTGGGAAAAATGGCGGTTGATATTATTCTTATGCTTTTTTCAACCTTAGCGAGCATGGGGCATATACTGAGCAGGGAATTTTTTAATACGCTCAGTTCAACTTACCTGAGAACTGCCCAGGAATTTATTACAAAATATTATCATGATTCTTTGATAAACGGGCTCGAAATTGACAGACATGCAGAAGGCGTGGCGGTGGAAACTTTTCGTGAGTGTCTGACTCATGCCAGTGAACAGTTCCTGGAAAATCCATTTGAGGTGCAGTCTATTCCAACCTGGAGCAGGGTCGTAGCAGCCATACCGGCTATTTTTGATAAACTCGAGACAGCAGTAGAGGAGGATAATAAATAAATCATGGATATTGAACGAAAGCAATCCGCTGACCAGATTGTTAAGGCTGCATTGCAGGCCGTTGATCCGTATTTATTGATCAAAAAACAGATAACACGTAAAGGTGAGATGCTTCACTTCCCCGGACAGTTCACCATTGATCTATCGGATTATGACCGTCTTTTTATATGCGGCGCCGGGAAAGGTACGGCACCCATGACCAGAGCGATGGAGGAATTACTAGATGAATATGTCACCGGTGGGGACATTATTGTAAAGTACGAACATATTGACAAACTGCACAAGATTCAGCTCCATGAGGCAGCACATCCCGTTCCTGATATTAATACGATCAAGGCTACCAAACAGCTTTTAAAAAATCTTGAAAATCTCACAGAAAAAGATTGTGTTTTTGTACTTCTTACGGGAGGGGGATCGGCCTTGATGGAAAATTTACCCGATGAAATCCAACTGGTCGATCTCCAGGGGTTAAGTACTGCTTTATTGGCCTGTGGTGCATCTATTCATGAAATAAATTGCATTCGTAAACACATCTCATTGGTTAAAGGGGGGCAGCTGGCACGTTACATTTATCCGGCACGCTGTATCACGCTCGCCCTTTCAGATGTTATCGGTGACGATCTGTCAGTGATTGCTTCCGGACCAACCAGTCCGGATCCTTCAACTTTTAAGGAGGCAGTGAATATTCTTAAAAAATATGACATTGAAAACAAAGTTCCTCCTGTCATTTTAGATCATTTACAAAAAGGTGTGAGGGGTGAATTACCAGAGACGCCTAAGGCTGATGACGAAATATTCCGCGCGGTTTCTAATATAGTTATTGGAAATAACCGTTTAGCATTGATCCGGGCAGAGGAAAAAGCCCGATCATTGGGATATCACAGTATTATTCTAACATCATTGTTGGAGGGTGAGGCAAAACAAATAGCGCGGGTAATTGCTTCTATCATTAAAGAAATACAATGGGCAGATAAACCGTTACATAAACCAGCCTGTGTTTTATTGGGAGGAGAGCCGACGGTTCATATTACCGGCCAGGGAAAAGGGGGGCGAAACCAGGAACTGGCATTGGCCGTTGCTCTCTGCCATATTGAAGAACCTTACATTTTTGTCAGTTGCGGTTCCGATGGCACCGATGGTCCGACCGATGCTGCCGGGGCAATAGTGGATCATACAACATTAAAACGTGCGCAACAAACAGGTATAGACGCACAGCGTTTTTTAACAAATAATGATTCCTATCATCTTTTCTCGAAACTGGGAGATTTGATAAAAACCGGACCGACCGGTACAAACGTAATGGATATTATTTTTGCACTGATTCCGTAAGGGGTATAAAGTATAGGGAAGGGTATAAGGTATAAGGGTATAAGGTATAAAGGTATAAAGGTATAAGGTATAAAGGTATAAGGGTATAAGGTATAAAGGTATAAGGGTATAAAGGTATAAGGTATAAAGGTATAAAGTATAACGGAATTGGGGATTTGGAATTTGGAACTGTCTATTGGTATGATTATAATTTGAACCAAAATTCTATTATACCTTATACCCCTATA
>CAZBBC010000077.1:0-7708 GCA_964489835.1 uncultured Calditrichota bacterium | reverse complement strand
CTATTGGTATGATTATAATTTGAACCAAAATTCTATTATACCTTATACCCCTATACCCCTATACCTTATAACCCTCTTTCTTTAATTACCAAGGCCAAGGAAATAAGTTAGATTTGTAACTATTTTATTTTTCAAACATCAGAAAGGTATAAGCAGTATTGACAGAGAATGATCTGATAAAAAGGGCAAAAAGAGGTGATAAAGAGGCCACTGCCCGACTGGTTTCGCAGTATAGTGAACGAATTTATAATCTGGCATTAAGAATTCTTCGAAATAAAGAAGATGCAGAAGATATATTGCAGGAAACTTTTTTAACTGTCTTAAGAAAACTGGAAACTTTTGACGGGCGTTCCAACTTCTTTACCTGGATTTATCGTATCGCTACGAATGCCAGTTTAATGAAACTAAGAAAAAAGAAACTGTTATTTACAGAATTGCCGGATAATCCTGATTTAGGATATACACCAGGTGACCGGATGCTTGTTGATTGGTCTCAGGATCCTTCTCTAAATGTTCAGAATAAAGAAATTAAAAAAATACTTGACGGCGCTATCAATGAATTATCTGATATTTACCGAAGTGTATTTATTTTAAGGGATATAGAGCAATTATCAATAATAGAAACTAGCCAGATACTCAACCTTTCAGAAGAAAATGTAAAAATAAGACTTCGACGGGCCAGATTATTTTTAAGAGATAAAATATCAAAACAATTTGAAGAAAATCCGGTTAAAAAATGAAATCAAAAAATCATAAGGAAATATATAAACAGATCTGTGATTTTATGGGTGAAGATCTGAATGCATCCGCATGTAAGGAAGTCGCTAAACATCTGGAAAGTTGCCCGCGTTGCAAAGTATATTTTGACACTGTAAAAAAGACAGTTACGCTCTGTAAAGAAATCGAAAAAGATATCGAAGTACCGGACGATGTTCAAAAGCGATTGTTCAGGGTACTTGACATTGGAAATCTTTCGGCACGATAACATAATAATTGCTCCACTGCTTACTGTCATTCTTATGTGATTCATTCCTTAGTATCATGCTAATGTTTTTTTAACTGAGTTGAAATCTCCCAACTAAAACAAATCCTGATTACCAGTCCTCTGTATATAGAATAATCTGTCAGTTGTAATGAAGATAACATTTTAATGTATCTTTTTATTGTTTTCCGCATCAAATATTGAGTAGATTAATGATCAGGTGTTGGTTTACTGAATGAGTGAGGTATCCATTGGTTGTTTTAAAAGAACATGAACGGGAATATGTCAGTAATGTTTTTAAATTCGTTAATGATGAAGTGACGCTTTCTTTATTCAGGCAAGATCACGAGAGTCAATCAGAGCGGGAGACACGTCAGATTCTGGAAGAATTGTCCTCGATCTCGGATAAAATTATTCTCAGATTTTTTGATTCAGAAACTGATCAGGAGAAATTCAAAACTTATCAAATCGATAAATTGCCGGGCGTGGTGGTAGAAGGTGTCAATGATTTTGGTATTAGATATTTCGGTGTTCCGGGTGGTTATCTGGTATCCTCGCTGATAGAGGATATCATTCAAATATCAAAAAAAGAATCGGACCTAAAGGAGAATTCTAAAAATAGTTTAAAAGAAATATTACATCCGCTAAATCTTCAGGTTTTTGTGACGCCGACGTCTCCATATTGTCCGGCACTGGTTACTCTTTCCCATCGCATGGCTTTAGAAAATAATAATATCAGTGCTCATGCCGTGGATATAACCGAGTATCCGCATCTTGCCATGCGTTATAATATAACAGATGTACCTTTTACGATTGTTAATAACAAGATTCCGATAGAAGGTGCACTGGATGAAAAAGACTATATAGAAAAGATTGTTCAGGTATACAGGAAAATTAAAAAAATAATTTAATAAAATATGAGGTGATTGAAATGACCGGTAGAACAAAAATAAGTATTATACTGTCCATAGTAATGATTGCAGCATTAGGTTATGGTTTCCTGAAGGGAAACCCTTCTGATAAGGTTGTCAGTCAGGAACAGGAAAAAGAAAAAACGGATAAACAGGAATACTATGAAGCACCGGATTTTACTTTGCAAAATCTTGATGGTGAAATGGTAAGTTTAAGCGATTATAAGGGTAAAGTGGTTTTTATTAATTTTTGGGCAACCTGGTGTGGACCATGCCGGCAGGAAGTTCCAGCATTCGTAGAACTTCAGGAAGAATATGGTAAAGATAAACTGGTAATATTAGGTATCAGTCTGGACCAGGGAGATCTCTCCGTAGTCCGGGAATTCTCAGAACAATATAAAGTCAATTACGAAATATTGTATGGCACTCCGCAAGTTGTCGCCGATTATGGCGGCATACGCAGTATTCCAACCACTTTTGTGGTTGATGCTGAGGGAAGGTTACGGGACGGACGCGTTGGATTTCCCGGTAAAGATATTTTTAAGAATGTGATTGAGGATATCATGTAAGAAGAGCCTCTGGTTTAAAAAAAGGATGATAATTTATATGTTATCATCCTTTTTTTTGTATGAAACTTCTATTTAAATGGGATTGAATTGTCTCGCCGTTGTTCTTATAATCTAAACCATAGAAATCGTGTATTGCTGGGATGATTAGCAAAATTTTGACTAACGGTATTAGCATTTGTCTGGCAGCGCAAAATGATTCGTCCACGAATTATATTAATACTCTTTATTATTAGAAAAAATTCGTGAAATTCGAAATAATTCGTGGACTTCTTTTCTTTATCTGTAGCCTTGAGCTGTGGTATGAAAGGACAAAATCAGTAATAATTGTTGTAACTATTTGTATTTATTTAAATTAGTTATACTCTGAGTCCTCTGTGGCTAATAATTCAGGTTTTTTATTCTCGTTTGGGATTTTAGGTAAATTAAATTTAGTCATTTGAATACACTCATTTTTTCATTACTTTCCCAATATTTATAAATTAAAAAGCAAGTTATAATGATGGCAGGATCGGCACCTTCAATTTGGCACCAATTAATGCAAAAACATTTAAGATTATAGGATTGGTTGAGTCATCCACACTATTAAAAATCGGAAGATGCTGCCCTGGTCGATATGAAATCTGAATAATGGGTAAGTAAACGGATCATAAGGGAAAAGGTCAAATTAATGAAATCCAATGGAAATTTAAAAGAATTTCAGCGCAGCAGTGTTCTGATATGGGCGGCGATTATAACTTCGGTCATCATTTTATCAGTACTGGCATTTGTATTAGATGAGTCAGAGGCCTTTGTCCCGGTGAACAGTGCCGTACAGATTAATCAGGTGATGTTTCTGATCGCAGTGGCCCTTGCCTTTGCCATTTTATTCTTTAAACGTTCACTCTTTATCCCGGGTAAAATTGTAGATATTCCACCCGAAAAGCCTTTTCCTCAAAGAACTGAACTTGTCCTCATGCGATTAAGAAAAAATTATATTATTGTCTGGGCGCTGGGTGAGGCTATATGTATCATTGGTTTTATTAATTATATTTTTACTGTTGACTTTCAGCATTTCCTGGTATTTGCTGTTGTGAGTCTTTATTCAGTCCTGATCAATATGCCCAGAATCGCTATCGCAGAAAAGTGCATGGAACTGATTCAGGAAAATGAATAAATCCAGATAAATATATGGAAGATTTTTTTCTATTACGCAACGGATCAATATTTCTTTCCCAGATTCAATTATATTTGGATGCCAGGAAGAAACAATCTTTCGGGTTTATTTCTCATGCCCATGGCGATCACATTGCCCGCCATAAGAAAATCCTCTGCACACCGGAAACTGCCAGAATACTATCCCTGCGACTGAAGAGTCCGGATTGTATGACCTTGCCTTTTTTCAGGAAAAAAAAGATTAATGATGCATCAATTACTTTTTTACCGGCAGGACATATTCTTGGCTCAGCACAGATCTATTTTGAATCTACCGAGGGCTCGCTCCTGTATACCGGAGATTTTAGAACGAAAGCATCACGAACGGCGGAATCTATAGTCTACCAATCCTGCGATGTTTTGATCATGGAGACTACCTTTGGGAATCCTAAATATATTTTCCCACCCCGAAAGGAAGTAGAAGAAAAGTTATTGGCCCTAACAAGAAAAAAATTAAACGAAGGAATAACACCGGTAATTTACGCCTACCCTCTGGGTAAATCACAGGAAGTGTTGCATTTGCTTAGTCATGCAAAACTACCTGTTGCTGTCGACTATTCAATTTTATGCTATGTCTATATTTATGAAAAATTGGGAATCAAATTCGGCAATTATGAAAAGTTTAAACGAAGTGATTATCATGATAAAGTATTACTATTACCGGCATCGTTTTGTAAAAATAAATATATAAATAATATGACAGATATATATACCATTTATCTTTCAGGCTGGGGGATGGATACCTACGCACCTTATCATTTTAATGTTGATACGGTGCTTCCCTACAGTGATCATGCCGATTATGAAGAATTATTGACATTTGTGGACCGGTTACATCCGAAAAAAGTCTATTGTACCCATGGTTTTGATGGCTTTGTGAATGAACTGCGGGAGCGGGGATACCAAACTAATCTTTTAGATGAACCGGATCAATATGGTCTGTTCAACTGACTCTCCCCCAGCCCCTCCCTGTCCGGCAAAGACGGACAGGGAGGGGTGTCGACCCGCCTCAGGCGGGGAGACGGGGTGGGTCAATTATCCAAATCCAGTGATCTCTATTAGTTTCATGGGAAACTTTACTAAAATAACAAAGTTTTCGACATTATAGCATATGGCACGCATAAAACAAAAATCTCTTTACATTTGTCAGCAATGTGGATATGAATCTGCCAAGTGGATGGGCAAATGCCCGGAATGCAATAGTTGGAGTTCTTTTCAGGAAGAAATTCGTCAGGATGTTAAAAAGAGTACGAGAACACTCCGGGTACCGGCTAAAGCAAGTCCTTTGTTTGAGGGAGAGATCGAGACCCTACCACGAATGCTTACAGGTATACCTGAATTGGATCTAACCCTGGGGGGGGGGATTGTGCCCGGGGTGGTGGTTATGATCGGTGGAGATCCGGGTATCGGTAAATCAACACTTATGTTGCAAATGCTTGATAAAATAGGCGGTAGTAAAAATCTGTTGTACATTTCCGGCGAAGAGTCAAAAAGCCAGATACATTTAAGAGGTACACGGTTAGGGCTTTCCGGAAAGAATATTTTATTTAGCGGTGAAACTAATTTACACAACCTCCTGCAACTTCTTAATGAAACCGATCCCGCGGGTGTGGTAATCGATTCAATCCAGACCTTGAATAATGAAGAAATTGATTCCATCCCCGGCAATGTAAGCCAATTACGTAGCTGTACTGCTACCCTCCTACGTTATGCCAAAGAGACTGGTGTTCCTGTCTTCATTATCGGGCATGTGACAAAAGAGGGGAGTATCGCCGGCCCCCGTGTGCTCGAGCATATGGTAGATACGGTACTATATTTTGAAGGTGATCTGCAATATGATTATCGTATATTGCGCAGTACAAAGAATCGGTTTGGACCGGTGAATGAGATCGGCCTTTTTCAAATGACCCGCAAGGGATTAGAGGGAATTAAAAATGCGTCCCAGATATTTTTAGGCGGGAGTGAAATCCAGGCATCCGGAAATGCTGTGGTTGCTGTAATGGAAGGAAATCGACCATTTCTGGTTCAGGTGCAGGCCCTTGTAACAAAAACGCAGTTTGGCATTCCACAAAGAACGGCCAGTGGCATTGACCACCGGCGTATGAATCTTCTGCTTGCCGTCCTGGAAAAAAGATACCATAAACCCTTTGGATTTAACGACGTTTTTATCAAGGTAGCAGGAGGACTACGCATCGATGAACCGGCCGCGGATCTTGGTATCTGTATGGCCTTGATATCCAGCCTGGAGGATATTATCATTCCCGCAACCAGTATTTATATTGGTGAGGTCGGACTGGGTGGGGAAATACGCGGAGTGAGCCGGATTGATGAAAGAATTAATGAAGCACAGAAACTGGGATTTGAAAAAGTCTTTATTCCGAAACGGCTTAAAGTGACCGGTGAGTTTGACCAAATACAACTTTTAAGGGTTGATAACCTGAATAAGCTCATTAAGTAGCCAGAATTATTCACCACGAAGATCACGAAGAGCATGAAGGTCTATTAATAACAATAAGTTGAAGTGATAAAATATAGAAATTCCTGTTCATTATTCAATAATATATTTTTTTATTTAAAATCAATAAAAAAATCTTCGTGTCCTTTGTGTGCTTCGTGGTTCATGGATATTCAAATAGCATATCAAAATAATAAGATGAAACTAATCATAATTCTCATAAATCTGATTTTCATTTTTCTGGTACCTACCGCTAGGACACAAACCATTCCTGATATTATTGAGCGGATATACCATCAAACCGTGGAGCAGGAGATCAGGATTGACAGCCTCTCAAATTATCAATACCATCAAAAAATACATTTTATCAAAATGGATGGGGATGATGAAATTGATGAACAATCGAAAAGAGAATTTATTGTTTATGTCCGGTCACAAAATCAGAAACATCGAAAATTAATTTCTGCTTTTGAATATGATGAAGATCAGTGGATCGATGTGACAGAAAGAGAGAAAAACAAGGAAGATGAATCCAAATCGAAAAGCATGAAATTTAGTCTGTTAGAAATGGTAGCACCGGAAAATCGGGAAAACTATCTCTTCGAATTGGTTGATGAGACAACTATTCATGCCTATGAGACGATCCATCTCTCAGTTAAATCACTTGAAGAGGATGAAGAAAGATTTTCCGGTGATCTATGGTTTGAGAAAGAAAACTATAACCTGGTCAAAGCAAAACTTATTCCGTCCGACTATCCAACCGGTGTGCAAGAAATGATGATGGAATTTGAAATGGCAAAATCCGGAGATATCTGGCTACCGGAAAAAATTACTTTTCATGCAGCCATATCTTTCCTGTTTATTTTTAAAGGTAAAGTTTTCTCTGAGATTATTTTTGAAGACTATCTATTTAATCAATCCTTCCCCGATTCACTTTTCAATCAGTGATCTTTCTTTCTATTTCCAATCTTGAACATAGACATTAACAGAATCGGCAGCAAAGTTTGTTATTTGCTTTATAGCCCCGCTATTAATATCAAGCACGAATATGTCAGAACCTTTGGCATATTTGCTATAACCCTCAAGTTTTTTTACTTTATTAAAAGCAATCTTATCCCCATCTGGCGACCAATGGAGTGTATTATATCCGGCCAGAGTGTCTACCAGTATAGCATTACTGCTACCGTCATTGTTCATCATTTTTATTAGATAGCCCTGTGTATATAGTCCAGATATATAGGCTATTTTCGATTCATCCGGTGACCATTGTGCGCCACCATCCATTACGTCAGTATCAGTAAGTAATTGTCTTTCTTTATTAGATATTTGGATTAAAACCACCTCCTGATCTGAGTTATCTAATTTACCATCTTCATTAATCCACAAATACATTTCGGAAGTCAAAATGTAATTGCCGTCAGCGGACCAATCAGCATTTACCCATAAGAAACTGTCGGCTTTTACAACTTGCCTTTCACACAACGTATTAATATTAACAATGTAGTAATCGCTTAATAATGAAAAATAGTCTTTCCTTCTTGCAAGCAGAATTTCACTTCCATCACTGGACCAATTTGGGCTGTACCCATTCCAGGTAATC
>CAZBBC010000076.1:0-20643 GCA_964489835.1 uncultured Calditrichota bacterium | reverse complement strand
TGTCCGGCTGCGCCGGATAATCCGTGGATAAAAGTTTTTAAAATCTTTGCTAAAAAAACAAAGTTTTTTGGAACAATAGCATAGCGCAGCCCAAGGCTGCAAACAAAAAAAAATAATCCGTGGACAAAAGTTGTTGGCTATAATGGCATAAACCACAAAGGCCACAGAGGTATTCTAATGTTTCTATTGAAAAACCAAAACATAATTAAGTAATAATTTCTTTAAGACTTTGAGTCTTTGTGGCTTAAATTAATGAATTAACCAGTGCTAAAGATATCTCTTCGAGGCGGAAAATGCAAAACCTAAATTATGCGGGTTATTAGCCTGAATTATTGATAAAATTAAATAATTAAGTCTATAAATAACATAAAATCAATGAGTTAATTTCCCCTTAATAAAGGGGGTTAGGGGGTTGTTTTAAACGTAATATTTTAAATTATATCAATGTTTTACAACCCCTTAGTCCCCTTTTTTAAGGGGAGACTTAATTATCGCCATATGATAGATTTAAAATTCATGAATTAATCAGGTTAGATAAAATAGGGATAAAAATATCAGATAGGATTTGACGTGTCTTCATTAAGTTTTTTTGCTATATTTATCCACATATGATAGCGGTTGTTTGTTATGTCTCGATCGACTGTGTTTTTCTCCATTAATATTTACCGGAAAATAAAATTATACGCAGTCTTCGTCAACGCTCTTGTTAAGTGTAACTTTAGTATATCTATTGCGTATGTAAAAGAAGAAAAGTGTAAGATAATATGAAGGCTGGGTTACGGTCCATATAAATTTCATATTGTACTTACCGCATGAAAAAAGAAGAAATCGCAACCGGCAGGCAGAGGAGTTTTAATCGAAAAAGAAAGTTTATGAAAAATCCATTGAAAAAAATAAGGAGATTTATGCATTTTACCGGGGGAAAATACCTGTTGTTTCTTCTGTTGTCACCATTTGTATTTTATCTTAGTCTCCTGGCACAAGAGAATGAAATTACCCTCAATGATTTTAAGCCAGGTGATATAAAATACGCTGGTTTTACCCTAAAATCGGATAAAAAGATCAATATTAATGCCGTGGGTGCCGGTGGAGATAAAGTTGTACGTAGGACAAAAAACAGTTTTGCCGATCCCCAAAACCTTTTTGCCTATGCCTGGATCATCAATGCACGAACACGTAAATTGGTTTGGCGACTAACAATAAGCAATACGGAGAGCGACTGGTGGGGGGCAAAATATAATCGCAAATTTAATAGTGATATTCACTTGGAAAAGGGTGAATATGAATTATATTACTCGGCCAATCGTCCCATTTCTCTTTATACGGAGGACGGATTATTTAATATTAAAAACCTATGGGACAGGGTATTTGGTGAAGAAGACTGGTGGAAAGATAATACGGAACAATGGCACGTCACCATCAAAAATGTAGATGAAGTCTTTGATGAATCAGCGGTTTTAAAATACCAGCGGGCCCTTCAGAAATCAGCCATCATCGATTTAACAGGTATAAAAGAAACTCAGGAAGTAAAAAAAGGATTCAGCCTGAAAAAAGCGGCGAAATTAAAAATCTATGCAATCGGTGAAGGCTTTGAGGGTGAAATGTTTGACTATGCCTATATTGTTGATGCCAATTCACATGAACGGATATGGGTGATGAGGGAAGAAAATACAGAACATGCCGGCGGCGGTCTGAAAAACCGTAAGATTGAGAAAGAAATTGAACTTGATGCCGGTGATTATATGGTCTATTTTCAGAGCGATGAAGGACATTCTCACAATAATTGGAATACAAACCCACCCTACGATCCGAATTTTTGGGGAATTATGATTAGTGGAATTGGCGAAAAGTTTGATAAAAGCATTGTATACAAATTCGTTGAAAGTGAAGGGGATTTAATCCTCAAACTTGATCATTTGGGTGACTATGAAGAAGTCTATGAAGGTTTTACGCTCGAGCGTTCTATGAAGGTACGTATATATGCACTCGGAGAGGGCAGAGACGGAGAAATGTTTGATTATGGCTGGATCGAAGATGCCCGAAATGGCAAATATGTGTGGGAAATGGAATACCGCGATACTGAGCATGCCGGGGGTGCTGAAAAGAACCGCCGATTTGATAATGTCATTCTGCTTAATAAAGGGTCATATTTGGCCCATTTCAAAACCGACGATTCCCACTCTTACCGGGATTGGAACAGTACCCGCCCCCTGGACCCGGCCGGATGGGGAATGAAAATTTATACGGTTATAAAAGGTGACGAAAAGTATGTGAAAAAATATGATCCTGACGATGATAAAAATATCATTGTCCAGATTGTCCGTGTTGGGGATGATGAGCATCTTGAAGAACGATTTAATCTGGATAAGAACAGCGAAGTGCGTATCTATGCCCTGGGAGAAGGTGATCGGGACGAAATGTACGATTATGCCTGGATTGATGACTATAATACCGGCCGAACCGTATGGGAAATGCATTACCGGGAAACACGCCGGGCGGGTGGCGCCAGGAAAAACAGGTTGTTTGACAAGACTATCTATCTGAAAAAAGGAACGTATGTCGTGCATTATGTCTCCGATGATAGTCATTCCTATGATGACTGGAATACGGACCCGCCGCGGGATAGACGGAACTGGGGAATCACTATATATACTTATAACAAAGACTAACCTGATGGTGATAGTAGATGCGATATGATACCATTTGGTATTTGTTTGTCCCGATTTATTGGCGTGCTTTGATATCATATAAATATACCCAAAGGATGTCAAAATGAAAAAACGTACATTTTACTCAAAAAATCTTTATCCTTTAACTGTTTTTTTATCGTTTATTCTTTTATTCCAGGTATCCTTCGCTTCCACCGCCAAGGAAAAGCTGAAAAAGAATATTACCTTCGGACCGGGTGGCTTTTTAAGTCTTTCTAATATGAATGGGGAAGTCGATATTGTTTCCTGGGATAAAGATGAAGTGGAGATCATCGCTTATAAAGAAGTAAAAGCCAGGGACCGGTCGACGGCCGAACAGTTGCTGAAACAGCTGGAAGTAGATATTCGTGAAAGTGATAATGAGATTATTATCGAAACATATTTCCCGAAAGGCTCATCAAGCAGGGGATTCTTTGGATGGCTCTTTGGAGGTGGTCACAACTCCTATTCTGTTGAATATGAAATCAAAGTACCTAAAAAGATCGATCTGAATATTCATACAACCAATGGTAGCCTCAGAATTGAGCAGATTAGTGGTCGGCTACGTCTGGAATCAACCAATGGAAAAATTGTTGCCCGACAGATCAGCGGTGCCACCCGATGTAAAACAACCAATGGCTCTATCAAGGTCGATTTTAGCGAAGTCACTACTCAAGAAAAACTGATGTTTAAAACAACCAACGGTTCTATCAAACTATACCTACCGGAAGATTTTGCCGCGGAGGTGGAGTTAAAGACTACGAATGGCCATATTGACAGTGACTTTCCGTTGCACGGGGGCAGCAGAAAATCTAAAAAGCGCTTTTCCGGGCATATAAATAAGGGGGATCGTGAACTTACCTGTGCCACCACCAATGGCAGTATTCACCTTTATGTCAATGATTAGCTACCGACGTTAAATCCCTTTGGGATTTTTTAATGGTGATAAATTCGTTGACAAGGTGATTTGCCCGGTATAAATTATAGCACTTACCTTAATCTGGGGAGACATGGGTATGAAAAAAGTATTATTTATTATTCTGATGATCGTCCTGGGTGCTGCACTGGTAATGTGCTCCGGGGAGAAAAAAGAGGAGACAACACAGAAAGCAACTCAGGAAATGCAGCAAACGGCTGTCAGCGATACCGGTACTGCTGTTTGTCCGGGATGTGGCATGGAAATGGATAAAGCAGAAATGATTGCATACGAAGTCGATGGTGAAACGGAGTATTTCTGCAGTGAGGAATGTAAAACACATTATCTGGATGTAAAAGAGAAAGAAGGAGAAACGGAAGAAGAAACACTCCCGGAAGAGATGTGATTGGATGATGTGATGCTTTCATTTTCTCACTTTGTAAAAAAAGCCCCATACGGGGCTTTTTTTATTTACTGCTTCTGATGCCACACATCCCTGTTCCCCAAATCCGGGACCCATGGGAATGCGTCTCTACATCATTGGGCATGGCACGCCATGCCCCTACACATTCAGGCGCATGCAATGCGCCTCTACACGCTTTCCGCTGTCCTGCTTTCTGCATTCTGCTTACTGCTTTCTGTTTCCTACTTCTTCCTTTCTACTTCTTACTTTTTGTATGCTTCTTCGCTTGTGGCTTCGAAAAGTTGCGCCAAAGAAAATCCGGCAAATTTTTCTATTTTATTCATATCAAGACCGAGTCCCTTTGCAACACCAGCAGCATACGCGGGATCGGCATTGTAAAAATGAGCCATTTGGCGCATTTTAATCCGCTCCGGTACACCGTTCATCGCCGCACAGACGTTACTGAATAACTGCTGTTTCTGGTCGTCATTCATTAAACGGAATAAATCACCCGGCTGGGTATAATCATCATTACCTTCACGATGATTGTAACGATCGGCATCGCCGGAAATCTTTAAGGGCGGTTCAAGATAACGGGGATCTTCCTTTGGTCCGCCAAAGCTATTCGGTTCATAATTTAAGGCATCCCCAAAATTACCGTCAAAGCGTAGTTTCCCGTCGCGATGGTAGTGATTTACTTCCGACTGCGGTTTATTCACCGGCAGCGCGGCGTAGTTAGCACCCATACGATAGCGATGGGCATCCGAATAGGATAAAATCCGGGCCTGCAGCATTTTATCCGGTGAAAAACTGATTCCCGGTACAATGTTGGAGGGTTCAAAAGCCGACTGCTCAATTTCAGCAAAATAATTTTCAGCATTGCGGTTCAATTCCATGATACCGACATCTATCAACGGATAATCCTTGTGCGGCCAGACCTTTGTTAAATCGAAAGGATTGATATGGTATGTCTTGGCTTCCTTCTCCGGCATCACCTGAACCTTGACCTGCCATTTGGGGAAATCGCCTTTTTCGATTGATTCAAATAAATCACGCTGTGAACTCTCGCGATCCTTGCCCACTATTTTTTCACCTTCCGCATTGGTCCAGGTTTTATGCCCCTGCATGGTTTTAAAATGGAACTTCACCCAGAAACGTTCATTTTTATCATTGATAAAACTATAGGTGTGACTGCCATAACCGTTAATATTGCGGTAGCCGACAGGCAAACCGCGGTCGCTCATAAGAATCGTAACCTGATGAAGGCTTTCCGGGGATAATGACCAAAAATCCCATTGTATGGTATTGGAACGTAGATTGGTCTTTGGATCACGTTTTTGGGTGTGGATAAAATCACTAAATTTGTAAGGATCGCGGATAAAGAAAACCGGTGTATTATTACCAACCATGTCCCAGTTGCCTTCGTCGGTATAAAATTTTACGGCAAATCCGCGTACATCCCGTTCGGCATCGGCAGCCCCTCTTTCACCGGCTACTGTGGAAAAACGGGCTAATACGTCGGTTTTTTTTCCTACTTCAGAAAAAACGCTGGCCTTACTGTATTTACTGATGTCATTGGTAACCGTGAATGTGCCATAGGCACCCGACCCTTTAGCATGAACCACACGCTCGGGGACACGCTCCCGGTTAAAGGTGGCCATTTTTTCAATGAGTTGATAATCCTGCATTAACAACGGTCCGCGCGGACCAGCAGTTAACGAATTCTGATTGTCGCCAATGGGATTGCCATGGGCGGTGGTTAATTTTTTTTTCTTTGCCATCGTAAATATCTCCTAACTTAGGTTAATTTTATCTTGTCCTTAAGTGATTTAAATTAGCCGTGTTCCTTTTTATCCCCTGGCAGTTTTAATCATGACCAAATGAATGGTAACACCAACTGCAATGAGGAATAACAGTATTTGAATTGCCAGGTTATCCGTGATAATGAAAGCGGAAAACAGAATGGAAATCCAGAGGATCGATATGTGTACGATCTTTGATTTTATGGTTAATCCGCTTTTATCCTGATAATTTCTCAGATAGGGTCCGAGCAGTTTGTTATTTCTAAGCCAATCATTGGCTTTCGGTGAACTTTTCATAAAACAGGCGGAGGCGAGGATCAGAAATATGGTCGTCGGTAGAAGGGGTAAAAAAGCACCCAGGATACCAAGGAATACAAATAAAAAACCAGAAAAAAAATATAAATAACGGGCGATGACGCCTGATTTTAATGCACGTGTTTCCATACTAAAATCCCTGTTGACAGCCTTTAAATTTTCCGGATCAAATTTAATATATTTATTGCCTTAATGTTCAAAATTTATTACCCTATGTCAAATTGATAATTTTTATAATACTATAAATAAATCTTATATTAAAAATGACCCTGACTCAACTCGAATATCTCATAGCTGTTGCTGATTATGGCAGTTTTTCCAAGGCAGCAGAAAAATGTTTTGTAACGCAGCCGGCGCTCAGCATGCAAATTCATAAGCTGGAGGAAGAATTGGCTGTCATTATATTTGATCGTAGCAAAAAGCCGATAAAAGTAACGCCCATTGGTGAGGAAATTATCGATCAGGCGCGTCAGAATTTAAATGGAATGGAGCGTATAAAAGAGATCATCCGGGAGCAAACCGATGAAATAAACGGCCATTTACGTATCGGCATCATACCTACTCTGGCCCCTTATTTACTACCATTGTTCGTCACCTCATTTCTAAATAAGTATCCGTTGGTTTCCTTGTCCATTGAAGAATTTATTTCCGAACAGATTGTCGACAAATTAAAACAAAACAGGTTAGATGTTGGTATTCTGGTAACGCCATTAAATGATGCCACCGTCACAGAAATTCATTTATTCTACGAAACGTTTGTGGCATATATTTCCACGAAACACCCCTTGATACATAAAGAAATTATTGACCTAAATGATTTGGATATTGATGACATGCTTCTACTGAACGAAGGGCACTGCTTCCGGGAGCAGGTTATCAATATTTGTCCGGAGACTCAGCGTCGTAACTGGTCCACCCGATTGCGCTTCGAAAGTGGCAGTTTGGAAACACTGAAACGAATTGTTGAACGTGGTTATGGGTATACCTTGCTTCCTGAATTAGCGGTTTTGAATGTGGCCAGAGAAAATAAAAAATTTCGGAAAGAATTGCGTGAACCCAAACCGGTCAGGGAAGTAAGTCTGGTTGTTCATCGTAGTATTTTAAAGCGCAATCTGATCAATGTCCTGAAAGAAAATATCCTGGACAATATTCCCTCATCTTTAAAGGCGGATAACCGGGGGACGATCGTTCAATGGGTATCAGGTAATGCCTAATTTGTAAGTCGTAAATTGTAATTCCCAGTTCCCAATCCCATGTTTCCTTATACCCTATACCTTATACCCCAAAGGCGCATGGCAATGCGCCTCTAAATTGATCGGCAACCGTGCCCCTACCTACCAATATTTAACGATATCCGTTTGATTTCATCCCTGATAGCAGCCGCCCGCTCAAACTCCAGATTTGCCGCGGCAGTATGCATTTCTTTTGTCAGCCGCTCTATCAACGCCTCCGTATCCATTGGTCCATAATCAGGGGTAGGTTCCGCTACCCGGGGAATTTTCTGCCGCACATCGGCCACACTGGTAGCGGCCAGAATTTCCTCGGTAGTTTTATAGATCGTTTGAGCTGTAATACCGTGTTCCTTGTTATATGCGGTTTGTTTTTTGCGTCGGCGATTGGTTTCGTCGATGGTTTTTTTCATAGAGTCTGTTATACGGTCGGCATAGAAGATGACTTTACCTTCAATGTTTCTCGCCGCCCGTCCGGCGGTTTGCATCAGAGAAACATATGAGCGTAAAAAACCTTCCTTATCTGCATCCAGAACGGCCACCAGGGATACCTCCGGCAGATCCAGGCCTTCCCTTAGTAAATTGATACCTACCAGCACATCGAAAGATGCCAAACGGAGGTCACGTAAAATATCTACCCGTTCCAGAGCATTTATTTCGGAATGAAGGTAGCGTACCCTGATATTAACTCCCTGCAGATAGTCTGTCAGATCTTCAGACATTCGTTTGGTGAGGGTGGTAACCAGTGTTCGCTCCTTTTTATCGACCCTCTGACGGATCTCCTCGATAAGATCATCAATCTGTGTGGCGATAGGTCTCACCTCTATTTCAGGATCGATCAGTCCTGTTGGCCTGATGACCTGTTCGACAACCACGCCCTGGCATTTTTCCAGCTCATAACCAGACGGGGTGGCCGATACAAAGAGCAGTTGATTCATTTTTTCTTCAAATTCATCAAATTTCAGGGGGCGGTTATCCAATGCACTCGGTAAACGGAAACCGTGTTCGACCAAAGTTTCTTTCCGGGATCGGTCACCGTTATACATTGCCCGGATCTGAGGAACCGTTTGATGGGATTCGTCAATAAAAACCAGACAATCTTTGGGGAAAAAATCAAGCAGCGTATAGGGCGGTTCACCGGGGAGACGTCCGGAGATATGACGGGAATAGTTCTCGATTCCAGAGCAATAACCGACTTCTGCCATCATTTCCAGATCAAAATTAGTCCGCATTTCCAGACGCTGGGCTTCAAGCAATTTATTTTGTGCCCGCAGATGTTTTAATTGGGTTTCTAATTCTTCACGGATGGTTTTCATCCCCCGCTCCATTTTATCCTCGGTGGTAACGAAATGGCGTGCCGGATAAATGATTGCGGTGGAAGATTTTTCCTTTATCTGACCGGTAAGGGGATTGATGGATGCAATCTGTTCTATCTGATTACCAAAAAACTCCAGTCGGATGGCGTCTTCCTCATAAGCCGGGAAAATATCGACCACATCCCCCCGGACCCGGAAACTACCACGCTGAAAATCAAAATCATTACGATTGTATTGAATGTCGATCAGTTTCATCAGAAGATCATTTCTATTGACCTTTTCTCCTTTCCTGGCAATCACCAGTAACTTCTGGTAATCCTCCGGTGATCCCAGGCCGTAAATACAGGAGACACTGGAAATAATAATCACATCCCGGCGAGCGAGCAGTGAGGAAGTTGCCCGCAGGCGTAAACGGTCAATTTCATCATTGATACTGGAGTCTTTTTCAATATAGGTATCGGTAGTCGGTAGATAAGCTTCCGGCTGGTAATAATCATAGTAAGAAATAAAAAATTCCACAGCATTCTCGGGGAAAAAACTCCTGAACTCAGCAAAAAGCTGGGCAGCCAAGGTTTTATTATGCGATATGATCAATGTCGGACGGTTAAGATTGGCAATGATATTGGCCATCGTAAATGTTTTTCCGCTGCCGGTAACGCCCAGCAGGGTTTGATACCGGATATCCTTACTAAATTCCCGGGAAATCTCTTCTATCGCCTGGGGCTGATCTCCCTGTGGCCTGTATTTGGAATGAAGTTTAAATGCTGTCATTACCGGACTTTCTATATTTTCTGTCGTTCATCTATTAAAAGAACGCATGACCTAAACCACGAAGCACGCGAAGTACACGAAGATTAAAAGCAATTAAGAATTAAAAATTATGAATTTAGAATTACTTAAAAACCTGGCAAGATAAGTTGAATTTTTAATTCATATTTTATAGAAAACCTTCGTGAACTTCGTGATCTTCGCGGTTAGTTAAATAAACATAATTCTAAAATCGCTATTCATTAATCCTTGTTCGATATTCAGCAAAGACAAATATGAAATATTTTTTTAGGAATTAAAAACCTCTTCAAAGTCGGACAACCGTTGTACCTGCGGAAAATGATTATATTTTAGCTGGTCAAAACCGCTCCCGCCCACAAACACCTGGGTTTTATTTTTTATACTTAGCCTGAACAAATGTTCGATTTCCTGCTGTGAATCTTTACGGTTACTGATGACAGTACTTGAAATATATAGACGATCGGGTTTGATTTGTTTTATCAGTTGATCCAGGTCTAAGAAAGGTGTCTTTTGTCCGCTGAAGTAGGTTCTGAAACCGCGGACTTCCAGGATGTTTTGGACCATTTTTAGGGCGATATCATGTAACTCGGAAGATAAATTGAGACAAATCACACAGCCAATTTTTTGTTGGGGAACCCTGATAATTCCCTGTAAACGAATCACCGAGTCACGAATAATCTGAGAGGCGATATGTTCTTCGGTCACGCTTAGTTTATTTCTCATCCAGCGTCTGCCGATTTCGTATAATACCGGTGTTATCAAATGGTCATAGATCATGTAAAGTGGATATTGACCAAGGTAAAGGCCAGTAAGTACTTTCTGTATTTCTTCACGGTTATTCTTTAAGGCCTGTTTTAAGACGAAAGACTTTAAGAAATCAAAATCTCCTTTCAATACATGATAATTGATCTCAAGGTCTTTGCTGGATTCAATGGTAAACACATTGACTTTTGATGCTTTCTTTTTATTTTTTTTTACAAAGCTGGCCAAATGTTCCATGAGAAATTTTCGATGCCCGCCGATCGTCTGTATACATTCCAGTTTTCCCCCATCCGTCCATCGTTTGATCGATGAAACATTCACACCTAATATCTTTGCCGCTTCCTGACTATTGATATATTTTATTGCTGATTCCATTGATTCTGCATCCGAAGGGGGTAGTGTCAATAATTATTCAATTAAAATATCAACAAACACAATATTGGTTTTCTACAATACAATTCTTTTCTAACGCAGAGACGCTGAGTTCGCAAGGTTCTATTAAAGTAATTTTAAATTTTAAATATTGAATTTTGATTAATCTGTTTGTCATTTATTATTCAGAATTCATAATTAAAATTATTATATCTTTGCGTTCTCAGCGAACTCAGCGTTTAGTTAATAGTCTAAATTTTACTTCAAATAGATTTTTTATATTTTCTTACACCGATTTTATTGCTATGCCACAACCATATCTAAATATAAGATGAAAAAATTAAAGATTCAAAAAAAATGAGCGATATGAGCGATTATTTACTTGACATTTAAATTTAATCTCTTAAATTATGATAAAAAAACGCTCAAAACGCTCAAAACGCTCATTAATAAAAATAATTCGTGAAATTCGTGGATAAAATTTCTCTACGGCTCTGCGCCGTTGCAAGAGATGAATTATCCTGATAAATCAATGAATGGTATCACGCAAAGATTTTTAATTGCTGTTCATATTTCTTAAACTTAGTCATCAGACGGCGGTGTAACTATCAATATTATGGAGAAATTTGTAATGCGGACTTTATGGATATACCTATTATCGATGATTTTATTTATTACTACTTCTGCCTTTTCAAGAGTGGCTCTATCTCCGGATGGAAATATAGAAGGAAGTATCATTGATAGGCGAACAAAGGAGCCTCTCGCCGGGGTTAATCTTGTGGTGCTGGGGACCATACGTGGGGCTTCGACTAATGTCGAAGGAAAATTTACGATAGATAATCTGCCGATTGGTACCTATCGCCTCGAGATTAGCTATATTGGATATACCACCCAAAAGATAACCGATATTATCGTTATGCATAATAAACCGGCGATTGTCGATATAGAATTGAACGAAGAGGTCATTGAAAGTGAAAAAATAGTTGTTACCGCCGGTTACTTTTTGGAAGAAACAATGACTCAACCCAGTGCTATTGGTCTGCGTCGGGAAGAAATTCGCCGCTTTCCCGGTGGTTTTGAAGATGTCGTTCGGACCGTTTCGACACTTCCGGGAGTCGCTATTAACAATGCCGGTGGCAGGAATGATTTGCTGGTGCGCGGCGGGGGACCTTCTGAAAACCTGTTTGTCATTGACAACATCGAGGTGCCCAATATCAATCATTTCGGTAGCCAGGGATCAAGCAGTGGCAGTTTAAGTTTTATTAATCTGGATTTTGTTGAGAATGTCTCTTTTTCAACCGGAGGGTTTTCGGCAGAATACGGTGATAAAATGTCTTCTACGTTGACTTTAAAAATGAGCAGAGGGCGTGAGGATCAGTTAGGCGGTAAATTTCTTATATCAGCCACACAATATGGATTTAATTTCGAAGGGCCCTTAGGTGAAAACGGTAATTTTATTTTTTCGGCCAGGCGGAGCTATCTGGATTTAATATTCAAAGCCGCCGGTTTACCCTTTGTGCCGGTGTATACCGATTTTAATTTTTTAGCCCATTATGATCTGACGGATAAAGATCAATTATTTGTGCTTGGATTATCCGCACTTGACCGGGTCGACCGGGATTTATCAACGGAAGAAAACCGGGTGAAAAATTCAGGGATCATGGACAACACTCAGAACCAGTATATCGGCGGTGTCAATTATCGCCGTTTACTGGATACCGGTTATCTGGATCTGACGCTAAATTTCAATGAAAATCAGTATTATTTTAGTCAAATAAACGAAATCGGTGATAAATATTTTAACAGTGAAGCTGTTGAAAATGAATGGGTGCTAAAAGTACAACGATACTGGGCAGTCACAAAAGGACTTGGCGTGTTTGGCGGCCTCTCTTACAAATATCTGAAACTCGATAACAGGACCGCGTTCGCCGATACGATTTACGATCGTAGCGGAAACCGGGTTTCAGTTATATCTCAGGGCTTACTGCCATTTATCCAGGTCAGGGCAGATGAAAACAAATTGGCGGCTTTTGTCAAAACAGATTGGTCTCCCTCTGTGAATCTTTCCTTTAATCTTGGCTTGCGCCTGGATTATTACTCATTTTTAAAAGATCCGCTATATGTATCACCCCGTATTAGTATGAAATATAAATTGAACGCTCATCTCAGTTTGAAGACAAGTGCCGGTATTTATTTTCAATCTCCCTCCTATGTGTGGCTGGTCAATGAACAGAACAAGGATTTGAGAGCTCTGCGTAACAATATGGTTATTCTGGGTCTCGATTATCTGATTCAGGATGACTTACGCATGTCTTTCGAAACATATTATAAGAAATATGATGATCTGCCGACAGGAACCATACGGGATGTAAATGATTACCTGGTTATAACCAATACCGGTATTGGTTATGGAGGGCGTGAGGATGATTTTCAGTCATTTGGTTATTTTCCGATGGTTTCAAATGCAGAGGGGAGTGCCTATGGTTTTGAATGGTTGTTACAAAAAAAATATTCAAAAATTCCCTGTTACGGCCAGATAAGCCTGGCTTATAATAAAAGTCAATATACAGCAGGCAACGGGAGAATTTATCCGGGTCAATATGATCAAAGATTTATACTAAATATTGCCGGTGGTTATAAGTTTAATGAAAACTGGGAAATCAGCAGTAAGTTCAGATTTTACAGCGGCGTACCTTACACCCCGGTTTACAGGCCGGAAGAAAATCCCCTGAATACGGCCAAGACTCAAAATTTACCTGAGGAATATCTCTCCCAGAGGTTTGATCCGGAGGGTATCTGGGATATTCGTGTGGACAGATATTTTAATTTTGAAAAATGGCGGTTGATATTATTGCTCGATATTCAAAATGTTCTTAATACAAAATACCAGGTAAAACCCAACTATGATTTCTGGGAAGATACTGTCGAAAGCCGGAATAAAATTGGTATTTTACCCTCGATCGGTATCAGTGCCGAATTTTAATGCAATATATCTGTAAATTTATAAAAAAAATACATTTTTATGTTAACCAAAGCAAAATCTAATCCCCCCTTAATAAAGGGGGTTAGGGGGTTGTTTATAAATAACATAGAGAAAATAATATCCCCCTTAGTCCCCCTTTTTCAAGGGGGAAACAGGTCCTTGCTACACCAAGATTTGTGAAAATTAATCGATACTGCAACAGCCCCTTCTAAGGGGGAGATAGATCTGTCTCATTACGATAATCTAAAATTGTTACCTAAATACTGAAGTACTACACTCAGGCGGGGAGACGGGTTGGGGCATTAATTCGTATATGAGTAATATTATGAAAATATTAATATCCGGCAGCAGTGGTCTGATCGGAACGCACCTTTCTTCTTTCCTGAGTCGTCGCGGACATACAATTTCTCGCCTTATCAGAGATAGAAACAACATCCTGGAAAATGATATCTGGTGGGATCCCGGAAAGGATGAATTGGATCCGGCGGACCTGGATGGCTATCATGCGGTGATTCATCTGGCGGGCGAGAACATCGCTTCCGGACGATGGACAAGGCGTCAAAAGCAAAGAATAAAAGAGAGTCGTGTGCACAGTACACAACTCCTGGCAAGAACGATGAGTCAAATGAAATTGCCGCCACATACTTTTATTTGTGCCTCTGCCACTGGTTATTATGGTGACCGGGGCGGTGCAGAATTAAAAGAGAACGAAAGGGCCGGCAAAGGTTTTTTGGCAGATGTCGTTTGTGAATGGGAAGCGGCAACCGAACCGGCAAAAACGGCCGGTATTCGTGTGATCAATTGTAGATTTGGCGTGATCTTAACCACAGCCGGAGGTGTGCTTGGGAGAACACTGCCTCTATTTCGTTATGGATTGGGAGGGAGAATAGGAAATGGTAAACAATACATGCCCTGGATAACCCTGGATGATGTCCTCCCGGTGGTTGATTACATCCTGCAAAACAAACAAATTACCGGACCGGTAAATGTGGTTGCTCCGGAATCTGTGACCAATGCCGAGTTTACAAAAACGCTAGCAACAGCCCTGGCAAGACCTGCTTTTCTGTCAATTCCGGGTATGCTTATTAAAGCGATTTTAGGCAAAATGGGCGATGAACTGTTACTTACCAGTACCCGAGCAATACCTGCCGTTTTGATTGACCATGGCTATTCATTTATTCACCCCTTGTTGAAACCAGCCCTCGAATCTATACTGTCATTAGAGTAGAGTATTAATAACCACAAAATGTTTAAAGATAATTAACCCGAGCAATTCATACCGCAGTGATGCTGCAATCAAAAAAAAGATTTTGTCCACGAATTATCCACGTTAAAAATACTTTTACGTCTAAAATATATTTGCTCCAAGCCTCGATATTGTTTTAATTTGCGCCTGGTAATTTAAAATTAAATAATTGGGATAAATATTCGCACGGCGACGCATAGTTTTTGTCCACGGATTATCCGTCTACGCCGGATCCCGTCATAGCCGGGCAGGCAGGCTTTGACGAACACTGACTTATTTTTTTTGTCCACGGATTATCCGTCTACGCCGGATCAGGCGAAGACTGACACGGATTTTCACGGACTATTTTTTTTTATTTGCAGCCCAGGATTGCGGTATGAATAGAATAGATCAAATCTTATGATTGTGAAAAAGACAAAAAAAGAACTAATGGAAGATATCCTGTCCAGGCGTATACTTATCTTGGACGGTGCCATGGGTACGATGATACAGAGCTATGCGCTTGATGAAGCAGCGTTTAGAGGGGATAAATTCACCGACCACGATAAAGATCTGAAAGGAAACAATGATTTATTATCTCTAACCCGACCGGAAATCATTGAAGAGATTCACATCGCATTTCTTGATGCCGGTGCTGACATCATCGAAACAAACACCTTTAATGCTAATAGTCTTTCTCAAAAGGATTATCATTTGGATAGTCAGGTCTACGGGATGAATTTTGCTTCTGCAAAAATTGCCCGTGAGGCTGTCAAAAAACATAGGGTTAAATTTCCTGATCGTCCAAAGTTTGTTGCCGGCGCTATTGGTCCAACCAACCAGACCGCGTCGATTTCCCCGGATATCAACCGCCCGGAATACCGGAAAGTTAGTTTTGATGATGTGATGAATGGTTATTATGATCAGGTGCGCGGGCTGGTCGATGGCGGTGTTGATTTTCTGCTGTTGGAAACCATTTTTGATATCCTGAACGCGAAGGCAGCCTTATATGCAATTGATCGGTATTTTGAGGAGATTGGCAAGACAATTCCATTGATGGTATCGGTGACAATCGTGGATGCCAGCGGCAGGACGCTTTCCGGTCAAACACTGGAATCTTTTTGGACAGCTATTTCATCCTACAATATTTTTAGTGTCGGGATTAATTGTGCCCTCGGTGCCAGAGAAATGCGTCCGTTTCTGGAAGAATTATCAAATCTGGCCCCTCATTATATTAGTATTTATCCCAATGCCGGTCTGCCCAACGAATTTGGTGGTTATGATGATACACCGGAATATATGGCGGCGATACTTTCTGATATGGCGAAGAGCGGTTTTATCAATATCGTCGGTGGTTGCTGCGGGACAACACCCAAACACATTACAGCCATTGCCGAAGCCGTTAAACTTCTACCACCCCGTAAAATTCCTGCTGTTGAAAGTTTCCCCGCTTTCAGTGGTTTGGAGGCCTTGATCATAAGGCCGGAAACTAATTTTATTAATATCGGTGAACGCTGCAATATTGCCGGTTCTGCGCATTTTAGGAAATTAATACTGGAAGATAATTACGATGAAGCCTTACGGATAGCTAAGAGTCAGGTAGAAAATGGTGCCCAGATTCTTGATGTCAACATGGATGAAGGGATGCTCGATTCGGAAGCGGCGATGAAGAAATTCTTAAATTTAATCGCTTCAGAGCCAGATATTGCACGCTTGCCGGTGATGATCGATTCATCGAAGTGGTCGGTTATAGAAACAGGGCTTAAGTGTCTGCAGGGCAAATCTATTGTTAATTCAATAAGCCTGAAAGAAGGGGAGGATGTTTTCAGAGCACAGGCCCGGACGGTAAAACGTTTCGGTGCTGCGGTAATTGTTATGGCCTTTGATGAAGCAGGGCAGGCAGAAAGTGTCGAACGAAAAGTCAGTATTTGTCAGCGTGCTTATAATATTCTTACAGAGGAGATCGGTTTTCCTCCAAAAGACATCATTTTTGATCCCAATATTTTTGCTGTTGGAACGGGTATTGAAGAACACCAAAATTATGCTGTTAATTACTTCGAAGCTACCCGTCAACTCAAGGCCAGTCTGCCTGGTGTTCTGATCAGTGGCGGGGTGAGCAATGTATCCTTTTCATTCCGTGGCAATAATGCGGTCCGGGAAGCGATGCATTCCGCTTTTCTTTTTCACGCGATTAAAGCCGGTATGGATATGGGTATTGTCAACGCCGGGCAAATAATCGTATATGAAGATATCGGGTATGATCTCCGCGAACGGGTTGAAGATGTATTGCTCAACAGGAAGCAAGATGCTACAGAGCGATTATTATTGTTGGCGCAGGCAGTGAAACAGAAGGGGAAAAGCAAAAAAGAGGCTTTGGCCTGGCGAAAGCAGGCGGTAGAGGAACGGTTAAAACATGCCCTGGTGAACGGTATTAACGATTTTATCGAAGAAGACACAGAAGAAGCCAGAAAAAAGTATAATGAACCACTGACAGTGATTGAAGGACCCTTAATGAACGGAATGGGCGTGGTCGGGGATCTGTTTGGTTCGGGGAAGATGTTTTTACCGCAGGTTATTAAAAGCGCCCGGGTGATGAAAAAAGCGGTTGCTTATTTGACGCCATATCTGGAAGCAGATAAAAGCAAATCAGGGATAAGATTGAACGGGAAAGTTCTGCTGGCGACGGTGAAAGGGGATGTTCACGATATCGGCAAAAATATTGTCGGTGTTGTTTTAGGTTGTAATAATTATGAAGTGATTGATATGGGCGTAATGGTTCCTGCCGATCAAATCCTGAATGCTGCCCGTGAGCATAAGGTAGATATAATAGGTTTGAGTGGATTAATTACCCCTTCATTGGATGAAATGACTCATGTGGCGCGTGAAATGAGCCGTGAAAAATTTAATATACCGCTTCTGATCGGAGGAGCAACCACCTCACCGGTCCATACAGCGGTTAAGATTGCTCCGGCCTATAAAGGATTAACGGTTTATGTGCTCGATGCCTCAAGAGCCGTAGGTGTAGTGGGAAAATTATTAAACAAAAAACAGCGGGAAGATTTTGCCGAAAAAATAAATATAGAACAGTCCCATCTGGTCGAAATGCATCAAAAGAAATATGGTGCACGTACCAGGTTACCGATAGAAATAGCCAGAAAACGTAAGTATAAAATCAACTGGGATAAAGCGGCTATTTTAAAACCTCGTTTTCTGGGCATGAAAAAGTTTTCCGATTATTCTTTGGGAGAAATTAAAGAACGAATTGACTGGACCCCTTTTTTCCATACCTGGGAATTGAAAGGACGATATCCGCAGATTCTTGATGATGAACGATACGGAGAGGAAGCGCGTAAATTATTTGCAGATGCGCAGCATTTGATTGACCAGATTAGCATCCACAAATGGTTAACTGCCCGGGCAGTATTTGGATTATTCCCGGCAAATTCAGTGGGTGACGATATCGAGCTGTTTAGTGATGAGAAGCGTACGCATGTCACCACCATTTTTCATACCCTCCGTCAGCAGGGAGATAAAGGAGAAAACCGCCCGAACATTGCCTTGTCCGATTTTATTGCGCCTAAAGAGAGCGGGATTGAGGATTACGTCGGCGTCTTTGCTCTAACAACCGGTATCGGTATCGAGAAAACGGTCAAGCAATTTAAGGATGATAATGATGACTATCATTCGATTCTGCTTCAGGCACTGGCTGATCGTTTTGCAGAAGCGTTTGCAGAATTGTTACATGAAAGCATACGGAAAGAATTCTGGGGGTATGCTCAGGATGAGAAACTAACAAGCGATGAAATGATTAAGGAAAAATATCACGGGATCAGACCAGCGCCCGGCTATCCAGCCTGTCCTGACCATACGGAAAAACAAAAAATCTTTGATCTTCTTTCAGTACCGGAAAATACCGGTATGCGTTTAACCGATTCATTTGCCATGGACCCCGCCGCATCGATATGCGGATATTATTTCTCGCACCCGGAGGCGAAATATTTTGGTGTGGGGAAAATAGGCAGAGACCAGGTTGCTGATTATGCCCGGCGGAAGGGTATCGATCTGGCCGTGATGGAAAAATGGCTGGCGCCTAATTTGGGATATTAAAACCTGTATCATTCATGAATTTCAGATCTATCATATGGCGACAATTAAATCTCCCCTTAAAAAAGGGGACTAAGGGGATGTGAAACATTGATATATCTCAATCGATTTAAGTATAAACAACCCCCTAGCCCCCTTTGGTAAGGGGGAACTAAATTATTAATATTATGCTTCTTATACACATATAATCATTAAGTTTTTTGAATTATTCAGGCTAAATAAAATATACTGGTTACAGACAACAAATTAAAGACTTCATTTGAATAAACGGTGCTATCTATCAGGCATTCATGCATTACTTAATGGAACGAAATAATTCCAAATTACTGTCTTTCTCCTATTTTTTTATTACAATTATTCTTATTTTTACTGCATTATCAACGATATTTGTGATGCTCATTTGAGAAAAAATATGTGCTCGATCAGACATGTTTAAATGCAAAGGTAATAGATATGAATAACACAAGTTATAATCCGTTTCAAATGGCGCAAAAACAGTTTGATCATGCTGCTGATCTTCTTAATCTGGATCAACCGGCGCGAGATCTTCTCCGAAATCCGATGCGGGAATATAATTTTTGTATTCCTGTTCGTATGGAAGACGGTCAGATGAAAATCTTCCGTGGATTCAGGGTTCAACATAATGACGCACGCGGTCCGGCTAAAGGGGGAATTCGATTTCACCCAGAGGAAACCATCGATACCATACGGGCGATGGCCATGTGGATGACCTGGAAAACCGCCGTGGCTGATTTACCTCTCGGTGGTGGCAGTGGCGGCGTGATCTGCGATCCCCATAATTTAACTCTGTATGAGCAGCAACAAATTTGCCGTGGTTGGGTACGGCAAATTGTAAAAAACGTGGGTCCTTATGCCGATGTGCCGGCACCCGATATCATGACCAACGCGCAGCATATGTTATGGATGCTGGATGAGTTTGAGGCAATTAAAGGCGAAAAAAAGCCGGGATTTATTACGGGAAAACCGGTAGATATGGGGGGCTCACTGGGAAGAAAAGAAGCGACCGGTTACGGTGCAATGATAACTGCCCGTGAAGCATTAAAAGAAATAAATATTAGTCCAAAAAATACCAGCGCCAGTTTTCAAGGATTTGGGTATGTATCACAACCTGCCATTGAACTGTATCAGCAGATGGGAGGCACGGCCATTTGTGTTTCCTGTTGGGATCAGGTGGACCAAACCAGTTATGCGTACAAGAAAAAAGATGGTATCAATTATGAGGAATTAATTACGATTACAGATACTTTTGGCGGCATTGACAAATCAAAAGCACAGGAACTTGGTTATGAAATTTTACCGGGGGATGATTGGCTGAAACAGGATGTTGATATTCTGATACCTGCTGCTTTGGAAAACCAGATTACTTCAGAGAACGCAAAAAACATAAGCAATCGTGTCAAAATTATTGTCGAAGCTGCCAACGGACCGACAACACCGGAAGCTGATCAAATATTAAATCAAGGCAGTATTTTCATAATTCCTGATTTGTTGGCCAATGTCGGTGGCGTTACCTGCAGTTATTTTGAACAGGTGCAGAGTAATATGAATTATTTTTGGGAAAAAGAGGAGACCTTAAGTAAACTTGACCTCAAGATGACTTCCGCATTTATAGCTGTAGGAAATTTTGCCAAAAAAAATAATTTAACTATGCGTGATGCTGCTTATATCATATCAATAAACCGGGTGGTTCAGGCCTCGAGGGATCGTGGTTGGGTTTAA
>CAZBBC010000075.1:0-20659 GCA_964489835.1 uncultured Calditrichota bacterium | reverse complement strand
GTGACGATAAGTGAGTCGATATCGTCATTGCGAGCGGTAGCGAAGCAATCTATAAATTTTTTAATCACCACGCCATTAGACGGGTAGGCAGAGTACACGAAGCTCACGAAGAACTAATACTTTGGGTTGTCATCCTGAAAGGATCTTCTTATATGATAGTACCATTTTGACACCTTAAAAGATCCCTACGGGATGACTAAAAATTTCTAATTACAAATTCCGAGTTCCTAATTCCTAATTAATATTTGTGACCTTCGTGCTCTTCGTGGCGTACAATTAATGTTGTTAAAAGTAATTCATACCAATTAATACCAATATATTTTTATTAATGGAGTAACTCATGAACCAAAAACCATTCGATACAGATCGAATTATTAAGGGAATACTGCTCATCTTTATATTTGCATCCATTGGCCTATCGTCCAATTTTTATGTATCCGTATCCGGCAATGACAATTACCCGGGAACAAAATCCAAACCATTCGCGACCATCGTCCGTGCCCGGGATGCAGTAAGAGAAATGATCGCCCAGGGACTTAAGGAAAATGTTACCGTATTTATCCAGGAAGGAACCTATCGGCTCACGGAACCGATTATTTTTGATATCAGAGATTCCGGGACTAAAGAATATCGTATTACCTACACTACACTATTAGGCGGGAAGGTGATAATCAGTGGGGGAAAGATTATTAGCGGATGGCATCTGGGCCTTGATGAAAAGTGGCGCACTGCGCTTGCCAATGATCAGAAGGCCAAGGGAAATTTACGGGAACTATTTGTGAACGGTCGCAGGTCTATCCGGGCCCGTCATCCTGATGTCGGCTATTTACGGGTAGTGAAAGCAGGCGCAGACCGTATGTCCGATTTTTCATTCAATGAAGGTGATATTCCGGAAGAGGTGAGGGCAGAGAATACGGAACTGGTATTTATACATGATTGGTCAATATCACGAATCCCGATAAGAGATATTGATTATACTAACCATACGATTTATCCGGTCTCAAAAATTGGCAGACAACATTTTATGATGGTCATAGATGGGTACGAAGCCCATCCGCGTTATTTTATTGAGAATGATCCGGCGATTTGTAACGCTCCCGGTGAATGGTGTCTGGAGGCAAATGGAGAACTTATTTATTTTCCCGGAGAAAATGAGGGCATAGATAATACGCAATTTGTTGCGCCGCTGGCTCAACAACTTATAGTTGTCCAAGGTAAAAATAAAGGCAATATTCCCGTCCGGAATCTCCATTTCGAGGGACTTATTTTTGAACACTGTGCTTTTTATCCTCCTGCAAACGGTTATGCCGGTGTTCAGGCCAGCTTTCATGCAGTGGATAATGATCAACCGGGTTTTGAAAAAGGGTGGCGCAATTTTGTCAGGCCTGCTATCTCCATTGAAATAGCTGAAAATTGCACTTTCCAGAACTGCGTGCTGCGTCATCTGGGAGGGTCTGGCATTATGTTTGGCAGTCGCTGCAGAGATTGTGTGATTTCAGGATCTGTTCTGACGGATATCAGTGGTAACGGGATCATGATCGGGGAAAGCAGAGATCGCACCGTTGCCGGTTTGCCCTGGTGGCAGTCCCTGCCCGGGGAAGCGGCAAGCATGAATACGGTCAAAAATTGTCTGGTGGAGCAATGCGGGATTCAGTATTCCGGTGCTGTCGGCATATGGGTTGGTTTAGCCAGCAAAACGATCATCGCCCATAATGAGATTCGTTTTCTACCCTATACCGGTATCAGTGTCGGTTGGATGTGGAATCCGGATATAACCCCATGTAAAGAAAATATCATTGAAAACAATCATATCCATCATGTCATGCAAGTTCTCTCTGATGGCGGTGGGATTTATACCCTTGGATATCAGCCCGGTACGATGCTCCGCGGTAATCTGATCCACGATATTCCCTTAAATGCCGGACGTGCGGAATCAAATGGTATGTTTCTTGATGAAGGTACCACGGACATCATTATTGAAAATAATGCCTTCTATGGCATTGATAAATCACCACTTCGATTTCATAAGGCCGGTGTTAACCGGATAAAAAATAATATTCTGGGGATGTCACCGGGGAATCCTCCCATCCGTTACAACCGTACCGAAGAAAATGATATCAAACAAGACAATAATAAAATTATTTTAATTGAAGCGGGCACAAACGATGATCTCCAGCAGGCGATTAAAACTGTACGAGAACGGGCTGGTATTCTTCCGAAAGGAAGTAAGAAGCAGGAATAGAAAAGGGAAAAGAGAAGAACGTAAAGAGTGCAGGGGCGCATTGCGATGCGCCCAATTGTGGGTGTGATCAATAATCCAAAATCCAAAAGAAATAAATCAAAATCATTTTTATTGTAGATGTTTTTGCGATAAGAAAATAATCATATTTTAAACCACGAAGAACGCGAAGGACACGAAGATTTTTTTATTGAAATTAAATAAATATAACACTTTAAGCAGGATTTCACTCTAAATGCTTGTTATTATTAGACCTTCGTGCTCTTCGTGATCTTTGCGGTATATCATTAAGGTTAAATAACTAAACGATGAAATTACATATCATTGACTATCTTTGTATTTTTGTCTATCTGGGATTTATCATTATCCTGGGAAGTTCTTTTGCAAGAGGACAAAAATCAACAAATATTTATTTTCTGGCCGGCAAATCCATCCATTGGCTACCGCTGTCAATGTCAATGTATGCTTCCATTTTCAGTGCTATTTCTTTTGTGATGGCACCGGCTGAGGCTTTCCGTGGTGATCTTCAATATCTGGTCGCTCTGGCCCTGTTTCCTGTAGCCTCCGTCATTGCTCTTATCTTTTTTATAGATCTTTATACGCGATTACAGATTACCACCATCTATGAGTATGTTGAAGCACGTTTTAATCGGGTTCTGAGTTATATCGTTTTGTCCACTTTTTTACTCTTTCGCTCATTGTACGCTGGTATCGTGGTTTTTACGCTTTCCATGGTCTTACATGTGACGATGGATTTTCCCTTACTTGAGACGATGATCGGGGTCGGTATTGGCGCTGTTATTTATACAACCCTGGGGGGGATACGAGCCGTCATCTGGACCGATGTCATACAATTTATTGTCATTGTCGGCAGCTTGCTGGTTACATTGTTTTTTGCTGCCGGCAAAGTTCCCGGTGGTTTTGGTGAAATTGTAAATATCGCCAGTGATGCCGGTAAACTGAGGCTTATTAACACAGATTTTGATCTCACCCATCGTTACATTTTCTGGACGCTGATTCTCTATGGATTTGTTGAATTTCTCGGTGCAAAGACGGTCGATCAGATGAACGTTCAGCGTTATTTAAGCGCTAAAAACGCCAGAAACGCCAAAATCGCGATGTTTGCTCAGTCATTTTTTACACTTCCGGTCTGGCTTCTATTATTCGGTGTAGGGATGAGTCTCTATGCTTTTTATCAGTACTATCCCTCTCCGGAAGTTGCCGGTTTTATTGCAAATGGAAAATATGATCGGATCTTACCACAATACATTGGTACGGTATTACCCACAGGTATACGGGGACTTCTGATTGCCGCCCTGATGGCGGCGGCGATGTCGACCATGGACTCCGTGCTTAACGCCTTGTCCACTATCTCTGTGGTCAATATTTATAAGAAAGTCAAGCCAGAGGTGTCCGATAAACAGGCACTCAAAATGGCAAAAATATTGACTGTTTTCTGGGGAATTATTGTAACTCTTTTAGCCTGGTTAATGATTGACATTCAGAGTATCCTGGTCACCATCCAGAGTATTGCCGGTATATTGATTGGTCCCATTCTCGGGATTTTTGTACTGGGAATGTTCACACAGCGAAGCAACTGGCAGGGAGCCCTTGCCGGTTTGATCGCAGCACTGATACCGCTCATTATTATGAAATATGGGCCGACGATCCTGTTGTCTTTTTCTGGATTACTCGGATGGGATATACCCATTCCTTCCTGGCTCTCCTTTTTAAATAAAGTTACGTTTACGGTTTATGGCATTATTGGATTAATTATAAGTATAACTATTGGATATGTTTTTAGTTGGATATTCCACCCCCCGCATGAAAATATTAAAGTTCTTCTCTGGAAGGCCCGCGGTTGGAAGGAAATGCTTCTGGGAAATCCTGATGAAATGATTGATATTAGTAATCTTCTGGATAGTAAACATTTAGTTAACCACGAAGCGCACGAAGATAATAAAAATATTTAAAAACTTCGTGTACTCTGTGTCTTCTCCGTGTGTTCTGTGGTTAAAATATCTATCGCAAGAGACACAAAGGAAGCTAAGAAAGCAAAAAGGTTGCAAAGAATTTTAGAGTTAGACCTGTAATCAATTTTAAAGTTGGAAGATTAAAAGATGGAATTGAGGGAGTGATAATGATGAATAGATTAGTTAACGTGTACCGTTCGATTCACGAACAGGGCTTTTTACCTATCTTTGTCGAAGATAATCTGGACAGTCGGATTCTGGTTGAGGCTTGTATAAATGCCGGATGCAAGGGAATCGAGTATACCTTACGTCGCCGGGATGCTCATACCATGATCCCCTGGATTCGCAAAAATTACCCTGATCTGTTTTTATTGGTGGGAAGTACTTTAGATAGTGATCTGATTATTCAGAGGGCCCGTAAACGAAATCATGAACAATTACTGACCCTGGATGAATTGGCGGACATGGGGGTTGATGGATTTATTTCCATGCATGGTTTTTCGGAAAAAACGATCCGGAAATTTTCCCGGACACATCTTCTGATACCGGCAGCGGGAACTTTAACGGAAGCACTACGGCAATTTGATGCAGGGGCTCATTTTATAAAGATTCTTGGACCAAATATGGATCTTGTTCGTCTTTGCCGAAGTCCGGCAACTTTTGATTATTGTCCGGTACTGCTAACCGGGGGAATGACCACCGGGCGTATTATTGAAGCGGTACAAGCGGGCGCCGTATTGACCGGTTCAGGATTTGAAGTGATGCTAAAGGAGTTTTCTATAAAGGAACATACAAACAAAGCAATCATCAAGGTATTAACAAAATATCTGGAAACGATGCAAAAAGCGATTGATACCTGTCATCCAGATCTGGGGCGGTTGCGAGGGTCAGATAATACGAATTGGCTCAGGGGATTGCCTCATCAACATCCCTTTGATGAGATCTGAATACAGGTATCTGTAAAATAATTTACCCGAAAGATAGTCTTCGGGTACAAAACGTGATAATCAATTGAATCGTTATCTTAAAACAGAATTACAGGATTTACAAAAATTATATCGCACAACTTTGTTAGAAGATGTGATCCCCTGGTGGCTTCGTTACAGCATTGATCAAAGCGGTGCCATTAACACCTGTATCCGTGATGATGGTACAATCATTAGCCGGGATCGCTGGCTATGGTCTCAATGGCGAGCGGTGTGGGTGTTCAGCAAACTTTTTAATGACATCGAGCAACAGCAGCAATGGCTAGATGTTGCCAGAAATATATATTCATTTATAACCCGTTATGGTTTGTTTGATGATGGACATTGGGCGTCGCTGCTTGATGAAAATGGAAAAATCAAACGTGGTTATGAAAGCATTTATGTTGATGGGTTTGCCATATACGCGATGGCTGAATTATTTCGTGCAACCAGAGAAATTGCCATTAGAAGTCTTGCCCTGCGCTCATTCGAATCTGCTGAAAGCGCCTTGAACGGTACTAAACCTCCTCCGGCCTGGCCCTATCCGATACCGGAGGGAAGAATGAATCATGGGATAAGCATGTTGTTCTCCATTGCTTATCATGAATTGGCAGAGGTCACTGGGGAAACAGCCGTGCGGGAGGGTTCGCTATCACATCAGCACCGTGTGATGGAGAAATTTTTCCGTCCGCATCGCCAAATCGTACTGGAATGGCTGGATACAAACGGGAACGAAATTGCACCTCCTGAAGGGACCGCCTGTGTTCCCGGCCATGCAATTGAATCCATGTGGTTTCAGATCCACATCGCACGGACCATGGGCAATGATAAGATTATCGCGAAAGCAATCAATATTATCCGTACGCATCTTGAGCGGGGATGGGATCGTCAATTTGGGGGCCTGTATTTGGCCATTGATGCCGATGGCAGGTCTGATGTCGGTTGGGAACACCATGATACAAAACTCTGGTGGCCGCATACAGAGGCTCTCTATGCCACCCTGCTGGCCTATGAATATTGCCGGGAAGAATGGTGTCTTGCCTGGCACCGTCGTATAAAAGAATGGAGTTTTACACATTTTCCAGTTGCCGACTATGGTGAGTGGCGTCAAAAACTGACACGTGAAGGAAAGGAAATATCCAAAACACTGGTGCTCCCGGTAAAGGATCCTTTCCATTTGCCACGTGCTTTGATTTATTCTATTGAGGTTCTTGAACGACTGCTCAAAAAGGAACCTTCGGAATGAAATATTGTGTAGTAAGTACTATTGATACATATGCTTTTCCGAATGTTTATGATCCATTGAAAAAGATTGCCGCGGTTATTGAATTGCCTGCTGAACATGATCGTATTCTTGAAGAAATTGGTCAGGCAGAAGCCTATATCTCATCTCTGGAGATCAGAATTACCCGGCTGCTTATGGAAAAAGCGACGCGGCTGCGGGTAATTGCCACACCATCAACGGGACTTGATCACATTGACTTGGATTACGCGGCACAGCGTGGGATAAAGATCATATCACTTAAGGATGATCTTGCTTTCTTAGGTCGTATAACAGCGACTGCAGAACTTGCCTGGGCATTGATTCTATCCGTTGTTCGGTGTATACCCTGGGCTTTTGAAGCCGCGCAAGAGGGTGATTGGGCGCGCGATCGGTTCAGGGGGATGCAGTTATCCGGTAAAACATTGGGTATTATCGGATATGGTCGTTTAGGTCGAATGATGGCAGAAATCGCTCTAGGATTTCGCATGCGCATCATCGCTTATGATATACGTGATCTCCAACCGGAAACCGGTGTGGAAATGGTTGACCTGGACCAGCTTCTTATACAATCGGATATAATATCAATACATGTTCATTTAAACGACGAGAATCGTGGGTTGATTGGCCCCTCTCAGTTGAATAAAATGAAACCGGGCGCTATTCTGATTAATACAAGTCGTGGTGCAATCATCAATGAAAGCGCCCTTGTAAAGGCACTGGAAGAGGGTCAGATCGGAGGCGCAGGTTTGGATGTGATCGATGGTGAGTGGCAGAAAGATCTACAGAAACATCCGTTGATTGCATACGCCGGCCAACATGAAAACCTGGTAATAACGCCCCATATCGGAGGTGTGACCCACGATTCACAACAGATGGCGTACAATCGAATTATAGAGAAACTCATTCATTATTTTCAGCATGATTAATAACCAATCGCCCAGGCTATCCAGGGTGATGCAAAAGGATATATCGATAAGATTTCTCCCTCAAATTGAATTTTCATTCAATTTTTCGATCGAAATGACAAATTTTGACTGTCATTTCGAGTAAATTCCGAAGGAATGAACGAGAAATCTTAAATTTTGCATCAGCCTGTTTCGTCAGTTTCGTTAGAGAAAGTTCACAAACGTAGAAAATTACAATGACGAAACGAGAATGGATTAAAAATATCATTGAAGGCAGAACGGATATTCCGGTTGCACAGCATTGGGGAGGATTCTTTAATAGTCAAACCAGACAGCAGGAAGTCTATCTGCAAAAAATGGTCAGTTTATCCCGAAAATACGGAAGGTTTATTCTTTTGGATTCCGGTGGTGTTCCGGAGACCGTGACAAAAACAGACTTCGAGCGGATAATAGAATTAAGTCGTCATTTGCGGGGTGTGGAAAATGCTAAGGGCTGTGTGTAAGGACAATCGCACAGCAATGGAACAATCATAGGAGGAATATTCTCATGATTTTTAAAACTCAGTATGATAAAATTAAATCATTACTACCTCTTATAGGTATTGGAATAATATTTTGCTTTATTTCTTACGGTTGTTCTCCTGAATCTGAAACGATTTTGATTGAAAGTAACCAGGCGCAACTATTTATAGACGATTATCTTATTGAGTCATCAGAAAATTTAACGAGAACAATTAATACCATGGTGAAAGATAACAATGGCAACAAACCGATGATAGCTTTGGAAAATGAATTCGGAGGTCTTGGAGCCACCCAACAGGCAAATGGTACGATCGTCTATGATCCGCGTATCGAGAGATATGTGATGATTGCACTGGCCTATTCCTCAGAAGGACGTGCCCTGGGAAAAGAGCCGCGCTGGACGTATTACCGTTTGTACCGGTTTACGTCAAAGGACGGCTTAAATTGGATGAAGGGAGATAATGGAACACCTCAATGGGTTTTCCCCCGTACGGCGGAAGATCTGTATGACCGCGAGAGCGGGACGAGTGCTACCAATATCGATGCTTTTTCCTATTATTACGACACCGCAGATAAGGAATACCCCTATAAGGCATGGCAGCATTTTGCCAATTGGGGTGATGACCGGGAGGGACATTATTATATTTACTCCGGCGACGGAATCCATTGGAAAAGAGGACCCTTGGTCGTCAACGGTTACGCGAACAAAAATGATCTGGTTCATCGTAAGATTCATCAGAATGGACGTATCCTGGCAGGGCCGGGTGATGTAACCTCTTTTTATCACGACAAAATTGAAAACCGGTTTCTCGGTCTATTTAAATTTTATAGTCCAGAACCGGTTGAATTCGAAAACAGATTACGGTCCCGGACCTATGCCTTTTTCTCCCACCCTTTAGAAGAACCATTTGATATCAACCGCCTGGATCATATCGAACTCCTGCCTCCGGCAGCAGAAAAAAATAATGATAAACCTCATGACGAGTATTATGGTTCGACCGCGTGGCGTTATGAGTCACTGTGGTTGGGGGGACTAAAGATTTGGCACGGTGGTGGTGATTATGCCTGGTCCGCTGCCGGTTGTGCCTTTTTGAAACTGGTTGTCAGCCGCGATGGGTTGCATTGGACGAAAGTACCTTTTAAAAATACGGATGGCATTCCTGAAGTTATTATACCGAATGGTCCGGAAGGCGGGAATAGTGGAAGGAATGATGGCGGTTATATGACAGAATTCACCCAAGGGCCGTTGAAGATCGGTAATGAATTGATCTACTATTATGGGTGTTCTTCTTATGGTAAAAATCATCCGGAAAATATCAGGATCAGCGGTGGGGGAGTGTTTCGCGCCCGGCTGAGGATTGATGGATTTGTTTCTGTTGAGTCAGGCAACCTGACAACAAAACTATTGTCATTTAAAGGAAATCACTTGACCCTGAATGCCATTGGTCCGGTAACCGTTGAAGTGCTCAATACGAGCGGCAAAATATTAGACACGCAAACGGTATCGGGTGACTCATGGGAACACCCAGTCCTCTTTAACGGAAAAAAATTAAGTGATATCGCTGAAAAAAGGATTGTGCAACTAAGATTTAAAATCGGAAAGGGAGGGAAGTTATATTCCTTCACCATCGCTTCTTAGATTTTTTGTTGCAAAATTGGGAAATTTATCCTGATCACTTGAATATCGAACAAGGATCAACGATTTTTGATCTAAGAATTGATAATACGTGAAAACATTCAATTTAAAATATCACCTAATCGAGTCTTTTCATGAACCACGAAGCACGCGAAGATCACGAAGATATTTTTATTAAACCTTCGTGATCTTCGTGGTGAATAATGCAGGTTTTTTTATAAAAATTAACGGAAATAGAGGCAAATAAAATTTCAGGTTATAAAATGCGTAGGATAAATATGAATTATTTTTGTTTGGGTACTTCGTGGTACAGCATCATTATATATATTGTTACCGCGATAATGAGCAAGGGGTATTCCCAAACCATTGCCTTATGGCCGTTTGATGAACAGATTGGCATTTATCCCAGTTGTGTCATCAGTGACCTGTCAGAGAATGATTACCCGCTGGTACTTGGTCCTGGTGGTAGAATTGTACAGGGGAAGTACGGAAATGCCTTGGATGCAATAGCGCAGGATGCCATCGAATATCCGGAGGATGGCAGTGTTCGGTTTGGGCTTCATTCTCTTCCCATACCGCCGGGTAGAACGATACAGCCAATGACATGGAAAAATGCCAATTTTTGTGCGCTGATGACCAGTGGAGAAAATCATTTAAGAAAAGAGGTAGGTTTTGTCCACCCAACGCATACCCGGTTGAATCTTGGGGCTTTTGACTGGACCATAGAATTCTGGTATTTCCCAGTCAGGGAAACCGGGGAAGACGGTGTCATTTTTGAAATTGGCCAGGGACCACGCGCTGAAAATGACCGGGTAACACAACTTATCCTAAACAAAAGCCATGCGACCTTTGCACTTATCAATACACCAGGAAATATTCGTTTAACGATTCCTTCTGATCCGGAATCGCTTAAACCGGGATCGGGAAACTGGTGCCATCTGGCTTTCGTCTATAACTCCGATAAGAAGCAACTAATGCATTATGTCAACGGCAAATTACAATCAATGCCGGATAAAATTTCCATGGTCGCCCTTCCGGAAGGTGATGAAGATTATCTGAGTTTAGGGCGTGATGGCCGATGGGGAAGAGCGTTGCCGGGGATGATCGATGAACTCCGATTTTCAGCCGGACAGATCTATCATCAATCTTTTACGCCGCCCACGAGTTTCTCTTATGTTACCGGGGATGAAAAAAGAAAAACAGATCTTAAAAAGGGAAAATCTCTGCTCATTATTCAAAAAGGATCTCCCATCAGACTGGAAGGCAGAAAGCATCTTTTTATTGATGATGCACTCATTGCTGATAAAAAAAATATCACTTTCACAGTTAATCCACCTCGACTGGCGGAACGTGTGATCGAAACCTTGGGAAAATCCTTTAGAAAACACCTGAATATTGTTGAGGATGATAATGGTCTACTTCGTATGTATAATGCCGTGGATAATGATTATCTGGCGGTTAGAACCTCAACCGATGGTGTACATTGGGAAATTCCGACATTGCCGGACGGGCGCTATAAAGGAAACTCAAATATTGTTCTGCACGAACCCACCGGTATGGGTGTTGTCTTTATTGATCCAAACGCGCCGTCGGAAGAACGCTGGAAATATATAAGTGATTACCATCGCCGGGGAATATTCATATACTCCTCACCCGATGGGTGGTTGTTCAAGCGCCATAAAATTGCTGTTCTGCCATTCCGTTCGGGTTCACAGTCAAACCTGTTTTATGATGATCAACGCCAGGTTTATGCTTCGTATCATCGCTCGGATTTTGGTAGGACCCTGAGCGGAGACACCGAACGGGATTTTGTGATGACGGAATGCCGCGATATCCTCACGCCATGGCCCTTTCAACCGGTTTCACAACAAAAAACAATTGAGTTGGCGAAGAAACGCCGCGTACGCGACCTTATTCCCTGGTACCTGGATAACGGACCCTTAACCCCCGGCGGTTTTGCTTTTGAATACCCCTGGGTTTTTACTCCTGATGATAATCTGGATCCCCGGGAAACCGATATTTATGTCCCAAAGGCGATGAAATACCCATGGGCAGAAGATACGTATCTGGCCTTTCCAGTTGTTTATTTTCATTATGAAGAATCGGCACCACTGACCCGTGCCATATTAATGGATCCTGAAAGAATGAGGGGATCCGGACCGATTGAATCACAGCTGGCTGTTAGCCGCAATGGGATTGATTGGCACAGATATCCCAGACCGACATATATTGGTACAGGAATGCATCAGGGTTGGCCGGTAAATCAGGCTTATATGGCCCATGGTATGGTAAAACGAGGGGATGAGATCTGGCAGTATTATTTTGGAACGGAAATTTATCACTCGACCTGGAACAAGGATCAATCTAAAAACGCCGTTTATCGGGTTGTCCAGCGGCTCGATGGCTTTGTTTCAGCAGACACACCCTATCATACAGATGGTTATCTTATCACAAAACCGCTCATATTCAAGGGAAACCGGTTGGTACTCAATATCGATACCGATGCCACCGGCTATGCCCAGGTTGGGTTTCTTGATAAGAAAGGGGAACCAATCGAAGGATTTTCTGTTGATGATTGTATCTATATCAATGGTGACTTTATGGGGACGGAGGTGGAGTGGTTTCCCAATTGGAACGATTTTACGGTTTATGATGGTAAAAAGATCGAGGAAATTGCTGAAGTTACCAATCGTTTCAATTTTACCAAAGATCTTTCCACCCTTGAGGGAAAAGAAGTACAGATCGTATTCCGCATGCGTGGCTGCAAGCTCTATTCCATGCAATTCATGGAAAAATGAAGTTTTTACAAATGTCATCACTACTCCTTCCTGTCATTCCTGCGAAAGCAGGAATCCAGAAGGGATCCATGTTGATAAATTGCCTAAGTCGTTGTTATTTATAGATTCCTCCGGCTCTATGAGCGGGACGGGAATGACAATCTGTGCGTTTAAAATGTAGGATTGTTTAAAATTGCTTATTTTGCAGTATGCTGAGCTGGCGGAAAGCAATCTAATATATTGTTACAGAGTTAATGACATCATCAGTCAAGTATAAAAAGAGAGGTGTATATTGATGCAAAGAATCACCATCCTTCCAGCCATGTTTTTATTTTTTACTTTAATGAATAGTACGCCGGGCTACACACAGACGATAGCCCTATGGCTGTTTGATGAACCGCAGGGCATCTATCCAAGCAGTGTAATGGACGATGCCTCGGATAATGATTATCCTTTAGTGATTGGTCCCGGTGGTCAAATCGTCAAAGGCAAGTTTGGTAACGCACTCGCGCCTTTAAAACAACCGGATGTTAAATTACCTTCGGGTGAGGTCCAATTCGGCCTGAGCCCGGCAAAGGCAGTCACGGGTCGAACGGTAGAACCGATGAATTGGATGAATGCTAATTTCTGTGCGTTGATGACCAGCGGGGAAAATCACTTGCGTAAAGAAGTTGGTTTTGTGAATGCAACACAAACAAAACTAAATCTTGGTGGTTTTAACTGGACGGTTGAATTCTGGTTTAAACCCTCCGGCAAGACGGCGCATGATGGTTGTGTCTTTGAGATAGGCGAAGGACCGCGGGGAGAAAATCAGAAAATCATCCGGTTAAAGTTAAATCAAAATTTAGACGGCATGTTATTTGAAAATACAGCCTCCGGAATTTCTGAAAAATTGAAATTTGCGGAAGAGATCCTTAATTCAACCATAGCAGACTGGCATCATGTAGCCCTTGTTTATTCATTCGATAAAAAAAATATTCAACTGTATATAGATGGTAATCTGCGGGATAGCAGGAGTAATATTCGATTAAACTCACTCGATGTCGGTCAGGAAGCCTATATGAGTATCGGACGCGACGGAGCCTGGCAGCAGCCGTTGCAAGGGGCGATTGATGAATTAAAATTTTCGGAAGGCGCTCTCTATCAAAAGGATTTTATTCCGCCGCAGAGTTTCTCCGTGCTAATGAGGAGTAAACGTTCACCGATAGAATTAAAAAAAGGCCCGCCCCTGCTTTTTGCCGGAGATCGTGAAAAATACGGTACTATTGAGTTAATGGACCGCAAACATCTTTTTATCGATGATGCACTCATAGAAAAGAAAGAAAATATTGTTTTTACTGTAAATCCCCCAAAGTGGGCAGAGCGGGTCATTGACAAGATTGAAGGTCCATTCAGAAAACATTTGACCGTTGTTGAAGATGAAGAAGGAGTAATACGTATCTATAACTCCATTCATGATGATTTTTTAGCGGTCAGAACATCAAAAGACGGCATTCATTTTGAGTCTCCTGATATGGACCGCGGTGAATATAGGGGGCAAAAAAACATTGTCATCCATGAGATGGTTGGAGGATTGGGCAATCCTTTTATCGATCCCAACGGTCCGCCGGAGAGGAGATGGAAATATATTACGGGCTACCACCGGCGGGGAATATATGTATACACCTCAGCGGATGGTTTTACCTGGGTTCGTCATAAAACCGCCCTATTACCTTTCAGGTCCGGAACCCAGTCCTGTACTTTTTATGATGATCAACGTCAGCTGTATGTGAGTTATCACCGCACCGGGATATTTGAAACCCCGGCCGGTGCCACGCAACGCAGTTCAGTTTTAACGGAGACTAAAGATTTATTTCAACCGATACCTTATAAAACTTTAACACCGGAAGACTATAGGGAGGCAGATAAAATTCTTCCTTTGCGAGAACCTTTACCCTGGTATCTGGATAATGGTCCGCTCACACCGGGCGGTTTTGGCCTAGAATTTCCACATAAATTCAATCCTATTGATGCTGATCCGGTAGGGACAGATATTTACATCACCAAAGCACAAAAATATCCCTGGGCCCCGGACACCTATCTGGCCTTTCCGATTGTATATTTTCATTATGAGTTGGATGGTCCTCCTACCCGTCAGATATTAATGGATCCGGCGAGGGGAAGAGGCTCCGGTCCGGTAGAAACACAACTTTCTGTAAGCCGTGATGGTATCGATTGGCAGCGGTTTTCAAGACCGACATACGTTGGTGTTGGTAACCATGAAGGTCGTGATGTCTATACAGCCTATATTGCGCATGGAATGGTGAAACGGGGAGATGAAATATGGCAATATTACTTTGGTGAGAACCAATACCACTCCGCCTGGAAAGATAAACGATCCGGGAATGCAGTTTACCGTCTGGTACAGCGTTTGGATGGATTTGTATCCGTCGATTCTCCCTACGATAGAGAGGCCACTATGATAACCAGACCCTTGATCTTTAAGGGAAACCGCCTGGTACTGAATATTGATACCGATGCCACCGGCTACGTACAGGTGGGATTTTTAGATAAGGATGACCATCCCATAGAAGGCTTTTCTGTTGATGATTGTATCTACATCAATGGTGATTTTATAGACACAGAAGTGGAGTGGTTTCCTAACTGGAAAGATTTTCGTGAATTTGAAGGAAAAAAATTAGAAGAAATTGCCGAGGTGGAAAATAAGTTCATATTTACCAAAGATGTTTCCTCTCTGGAAGGTAAAGAAGTAAAAATTGTATTCCGTATGCGCGGGAGTAAATTATATGCGATGCAATTTTTGAATAAATAATTAAAATTTAGCCCCTGGTTTAAACCAGGGGCTAAATTCAAAATAATAATTAGATACTGGCCACATATTGAAATTTGAAAAGGAGTTTTTTAGTGAGATTTTTTTATGTGTGTATTTTTATTCTGTTTACAGCTTCTTTACTCATCCTTTCATGCAGCGAAAAGGGTGCGAAAATTTCAGAAAAAGCCCGTAGGGTTACCGCCGATTCGGTTGTTGGTCCCCGAACCATAGAGGTAGATATAAATACATATCAAATGATCTATTATGTATCAGATGATAGGGGTTCGGATCAAACAGGGAACGGCTCCCTGCAGAAGCCCTGGGAAACAGTGAATTATACATTGTCCATGATTGTGGATGCCTCTACCAGCAAAAGATATGCTGTATTTGTTGCGGAAGGTGGTTATTCCAAAGCAACAATTCAGATGAAGGCTCATGTTGATATATATGGTGGATTCTCGGCTAAGGACTGGCAGCGTGATGTCTTTAAATACGTCAGTAGGCTTGGAGGTGATAAGAAACGGCGGGTCCTGGTCGGAGCAAACAATGCCCGGTTGGATGGATTCGTCATTACGGATGGTGTGGTCCGTGGTAAAGGGGGTGGGATGATCTGCGATGGTGTATCTCCCCATATCTCAAATAATCTTTTTTTAAAAAACAAGACCCTTAAACCCATACCCTGGCTCCCCAAATATATCCATGAAGTGGCTAATGACGGGGGCGCCCTTTACTGTTCCAATGGGGCTTCACCGATTATCGAGCATAATTTGTTTGTTAATAATGCCACTGAGAATGGACGAGGGGGAGCGGTGGCGCTCAATAATAAATGCCAGGCCCGTATCTCAAAGAATATCTTCTATCAGAACGTGTCCGGAACCGATGATCCCATGCGCAGTAGCGATGGTGGGGCCATCTCTGTATTTGATTGGTGCAACCCGGTGATCGAGGGGAATGTCGTGCTCCGTAACCGGGCTGACGCTAATAATGATGGGGGCGGAATTTTTGTCGCTCTCTGGTCATCGGCAACAATTACCGATAATGTTCTGGTGGGTAACTGGAGTGGGGATGATGCCGCCGGTCTTTTTGTGGGCGGGCAGGAACACCGCTATGACGGGCCCCTCGATCCATTACCCGATAAAGAACACTTTTATGTTTCCATAAGAAATAATCTATTTATTGGTAATGATCATCCATCAAAAAATTCCGGTGCGATGCGATTTACCATGGAATCGAGAGGTGAATTTATTGGGAATGTTACTGCTTTTAATCAGGGTATTTATTTTCAGAGAAGTGAAGTAAAAATCGCAAAAAATGTTATCCTGGATAGATTTTTATTCAAGGAGACTAAAAATGGTTTGGGTATTAGTGAGATATATGATAATGTCCTATGGGCAGAGTTCGATCTTCAAACAGCAGCAAAAGTGTATAACAATCGTTTTAAATACCAATATGATGATTATAATGTCTTTGGCGGGTTGCCGGATTTTAAATCCGACGGAAAGGAACTGACGGCAAATTCCTCCGTTTATTATCGCCAACAGTTTATCACAAAGGTTCTTGTGTCCGGCCCTGATCTCGGTATAAATGAGTTATCAAATAGGGTGGTAAGAGCAGGGGACAGGTACAGTGTCATTAGATCTAATGATTCAGATACGATTACTTTGTGGGGTGATTTTACAAAGGAAATGCATTTTTCTGTCTTACCAACCTATCGGATACAATAAATAGAAAAGGGAAAAACAAAACCATAAATTCCTTTCCTAAGATGTTGCTGTATATGTTATAAAATATCTGAATGTCATGCCTGCGGAGGCAGGCATCCATAATAATATATTTTGTATCTTGTTGTTTTTTATGGATCCCCGATAGAGTTTATCCCTTCTGGATTCCTGCTTTCGCAGGAATGACAGGAAGGGACGAAAATAACAATAATATATATAGAAAATATGCTTTAATTTTAACACGACCACTAGTGAAAAACGGAGGTTTTATGAGAGAGAGAGTTGACTGGTTGATGATTATGGTTAACATTTGTCTTATTATTTTTCTAATAGTATCTCCTGCTGAATCTCAGGACAAAACCTGGACGCCCAAACGTATCAATAAGTGCATTGAATTATTGGAAGCAGGACAACCGATCTACTATGCCGCCGGGTATGGTGGCTATGAAGAAGGCAAAATAATGGCCCATACCTGGGCAGATTTTATTCTCTATAATATGGAACACAATCCGTTTGATTTGACCTTATTGCGGGAATTTATGAAAGGATTGGTTGATGGTGGGCCGACACCGAGTGGCCACCGGACGCCGACGGTTATTGCCATCGTACCTGTCATGGGAATCGATGACGAATCGTTTATGGGAGGCTCATGGATGATTCAACAAGTGCTGGCTCAGGGAGTCCATGGTGTTCATCTTGTTCGTGCCCGTGATCCGGAGGCCGTAAAGAGATTTGTACAATCAGCCCGATATCCCATCCACAAGCAAGCTATTGAGATACTCGGTGAGGGTTTAAGAGGATGGGGAAGTCATCTTTTCGCTGCTCAAATTTGGGGTATTGATAAAGAGGAATATTTGAAGAAAGCAGATGTGTGGCCTTTAAATCCTGAAGGGGAACTGATGCTGGGTATTAAAATTGAAGACCGCCACGCTTTGATAAATGCAGGGAAAAGTCTGGCTGTTCCAGGTATTGCTTTTGCAGAACACGGGCCCAGGGATATGGGTTTTTCTTACGGGCATCTGGAGGGTCGTGCTGATCCGCCAGTGCCGGCAGAGGTAGACACTGCCGGGGCAATCGTCAATCGTTTATGCCATCAATATAAGATCGCTTTTTTAGATAATGTTCTTCCCGGGAATGTGGAAGATAAAATTAAATGGGGAGTGATGATCGGTGCCGGCCGGCTTCAGGATGCCGCGGAAAAAGGGAGAAAATTTACCCATCGTCAAATGCCATGGTAGATCGGGACATGAAAAAATGAAAAGTCTATTATTACTAAATAAACATCTTTTCCTTTTATTCGGTATCAGAATTTGTTAGTTTTCCTAGCATCCGGACAGTTTTAAATTTAAATATAGGATTATGCCTATTTTCTCTGGGGTATGATATCTTTTTTACATTTCTTTGACTCGTTTATGACCAATACCTCCTGAATTATTTGTATATATTATTGAAAAATTTATTTAACGATTGGAGGCCATTATGAAATATCAATATTTATTAATCATTGTTCTCGTGGGATTGCTCATCCTTGGCTGCAAAAAGGATTCCACGGGTGTCGAAGAAACGACGGGTGATCCCAATGGGGAAGAACAGCTATTGGAAGCGCTTAAAGCAGATGAAGGACCGGGCGTGGTCAAGGTTATGTCACGAAATGTCTATGTCGGTACCGATGTAGATATTGTTCTCGAAGCCACCGATCCGTACCAAATTCCTATTCTGGTTAAATATGCATACGATATGTTAATTGCTACCGATTATTATGCCCGGGCCGATGCCCTGGCCGAGGAAATAGAAAAAACGCTTCCCCATGTCATTGGTCTGCAGGAAATGTCAAAAACCTACCGGCAGACACCCGGTGATTTTCTTTTGGGAAATCCGCAGCCGGCGTCAGATCTCCAATTTGATTTTTTTGACATTTTTATGACCGCCCTGGAAGCACGTGGATTAAATTATACACTGGTGGATAGTGTGCAAAATGCCGATGTTGAAGTCCCGATGCTCACCGGTTTTAATGGTGATATACCTTTATTGGACGATGTAAGGCTGGTCGATCATGATGCTATCCTGGTCCGCGATGATGTCACCTATTCTAATCCGGTGTCGGTGCGCTATGACTCCATGCTGGTAATTGAATTTGATGAAGGTATTGGTATCACTATTCCCCGGGGATACGTTGCTGTTGATGTTCAGGTTGGCCAGACCGCCTTTGTTTTTGCCAATACCCATCTGGAAGCGGTACCGCTTATACCTTTAAGGATGGGCCAGGCCACCCAGCTGCTGAATGATCTGGCGGAGGAATCCCTGCCGGTTATCATCGTCGGTGATTTTAATTCCCGGGCAACAACCGGAACGACATACCAATATGTTCTTTCTCAGGGATATACCGATGCTTGGATAAATAATACGCTTACCTATAATCCCGATGGCTATACCTTCGGCCATGACTCCGGTTTGAAAAATGAGGATGTTAATTTCTTCGAGCGCATTGATTTCGTTTTTGTGAAGGCGCCCAATGGACCAACCTATGGTGAAAGTTTTGTTCTGGGTGATGAATTACGTGACCGGACACCCTCCGGTCTCTGGCCTTCTGATCATGGGGGTGTGGTCACCAAACTCACTTTTCCGATTATTGCAAAACTTGCGGTGAGATGACCTATAAATAATGACCCGCCCCGACCAAAAGGTTACCCCTTTCTTACCTGTTTAGACCGGGGAGATGGGTAACAGGTGTTCGGGAACATGGTTGACACTTTTTGTATCTTCTACTTGAATAAAGAACTCACCCCCTAACCCCCTCTCTTGAAAAGAGAGGGGGACTTATTTTCACGACAAATAATAAAAATACAAGATTTCTTCTAAGTGTATCAACGAAAGGAATAATATTTGTGGCAAATATATATCGGATTCTGCTCCCCTTCTCTTCTCAAGAGAAGGGGCTGGGGGATGAGTTTTTAATTAAAAAATACGAAAAAAAATATAAAAAATTAGTGAAATCTGTGATTTAATTCGTGTCAGGCAAAGCCTGATCCGGCATTGACGGATAATTCGTGGACTAGAATAGAGGTAGTATATTATTGATCTTACCTGATTCATCCAGGTGGTATGTTTTTTCTTTGTTTTTGAAGTTGTAAGTCACATGGCAGGATTTATTAGAAGAAAGGGTCATGATCACCCGCAGTTCTTTTTTGTTTTGACGGACCTGCGTATTTAGCACATCGGATTGGAGGAACAGTTCCTCGGCCTGTTGCCTGCTGATCTTTTTCATCATCAGAAACGGTACATTTTTTTAGAAGACGGATAATCCGTGGATAAATGTTTTTAAAATTTTTACTAATCGCCCCGTCGATCCCTGCCCCCGCCAGAGGCGGGCGGCGCCGCGGCGGAAATAACAAAGTTTTTGGCTCTAATAGCATAGGGTGCATTAGATAGTCATATTATTTGTGGACTATCCAACAGGGTAAATTAATTCAATAAAATAGTAAAAAAATCAATATAAAAAAATGATATATATCATTTGTACAGATTATTTTGTGAACGGTTCATTTTTACATAAAAATGGTAAGAAATTTGAAATAAATCATGAGAGAAGATGAGATATGGGGGTTTCTCTTATCCCTCCCAACCCTGGCTATTGATTACTGATACTAATGAAATCACCGCATTGTTCCCGTAGACCGGGATTAATATACCATTCTCTATATCATAAATATTTAGAAAACAAAAGAAATTGTTAAAAGATCTAATTCGGATGAATTTCCAGGATTACATTTCATATGAGGCAATTCGGTTGAATTATGAAATTAAATTCCCATTGATAAACGAAAGATATTTGTTTATATTAAAAG
>CAZBBC010000074.1:0-20820 GCA_964489835.1 uncultured Calditrichota bacterium | reverse complement strand
CAACAAATGGAACGGTAACGCCGAATGGAACGGTACCAACAAATGGAACGGTAATACCGAATGGAACGGTACCAACAAATGGAACGGTAATGCCGAATGGAACGGTACCAACAAATGGAACGGTAATGCCGAATGGAACGGTAGAGACGCACAGCTGTGCGTCTCTACGATTGTCCAATCAATCAACCAACCCATCGTTCAAACAACCGCGATCCAAAAATAAAAACCATGGTGTTGCGTTTCGTCCGCCAAAATCCATATCATCATTCGTTGCCGGTTTTAAATCCATCGCGACAAAACGAATTAATACATTCCGGAACACCCCAAAAACACCGGTTTGGCAAACCCGTTTTCATGACCATATCATCCGCAATGAGGTTGAATACCGTAATATCTGTCATTATATTGAAAATAATCCTGCCCACTGGGAAAAGGATCAATTATTCAAAAGAGAAAAATAATATATTTTTTTAGAAGGCTTCGTGGGTGATTAATTCTGTATTTATAAAGAAAGGATTCTGTAATGAAATTTAGTCGTTTTGCTTTCTCTTCAGTTCTGATAATTTTTCTTATTTCATCCTGTACAAATACACCACCCAGAAATGAAATAAAACGACCACTTATTGAAAAGATCGGTACCATCGATTGTGATCTGGTCGAAACCACGCCGGTCGTTTTTAAGAGTAAGTTATACCGATTTGAGTATGTTCGTGAAGGTTATACACCAAATAAGAGTGGTGATTCTTATTTTCGATTTATCAACCATGCAACGGGTGAACCAACACCTTCTTTTGCCAAGGGGTATCATCTCGGCAGTGCCTTTGTAGAAGGTGATACGGTGTATGTGACCGCCGTTGATATCTGGAACGGCGAACGTATCCAAATGTTCGCTTCCAATGATCTGCAGAACTGGACCGATTGGACGGTCCTGCAATTGCCGGATTATGGTATTTTTAATACGTCCATGTGCCGGGCGGACGACCGTTATGTCCTGATGTATGAATTGGGTAAACCGAAGGAAGAAGTCGGTCAACGGTTTACGGCTCGTTTTGCCATGTCAAAAGATCTGCGACAGTGGCAAATAACCCCAAAAGACTGTAATTATGCCAAAGACCGCTATACGGCGCCCCATTGTCTGCGCTATCTCGATGGTTATTATTACGTTTTTTATGTGGAGGAATTAAAACGAGATGATGTACTACAGTATGAAACTTTTGTGGTGCGTTCAAAAGATCTGATCACATGGGAATCCAGTTCACTGAATCCGGTAATGCAATATTCAGATGATGACAAATTAATTGCCAATCCGAATTTAACAACAGAACAGAGACAGCATATCTCTGAATCTGTCAATATCAATAATTCGGATATTGATTTTTGTGAATATAATGACCGCCTGATCATTAACTACGCCTGGGGTAATCAGCAGGGTACAGAATTCTTGGCGGAAGCAGTCTATGAGGGTACGCTTAAAGAATTTCTGATGGGCTGGTTTCCAGAGTCGTTAACCACGGAGTAACGCGGACCCTCCCTGTCAGGCGAAGCCTGACAGGGAGGGGTGTCGAGTGTAGCGAGATGGGGTGGGTCATTAATTCAATTCTGAAGATCTGTATCGGATTCATCGTAAAATTTTGATATTTTCATTAAGATAAAATTTGGGAGTAAGACAAATGATCGATTTTGTCTCATACAAGAACCTGTCAATTGCCAGGATTCTATCACGATCAGTATTATTGCTTATTTTGTTAATCAGTTTTAATGTTAATGCTGCTGATCTGGTATTGGTATGTGCAGAAAACAATGATCTGTATAAAGTGATGGGTCAAAATGGAATCAATGCCTCGCGCTATGATAATGTACACGAGGCAATAAATGAAATAGCGGAAGGAATGGCTATGTTCGTACTGGCAGATGATTATCCCGCTAAAACTACGGTGATAGACTCAACATTCTATGAGATAGCCGCCAACAAAAATCTGAGACTTTATATCGAATATCCTTCCTTAATTCCAGGAATTAAAACCGGGGAAGTTCAAAAAACACGCTGGGAACGGGTGGTGGTTACATCGGATATTTTTGGCGAATCGTTGAAAAAAATGCGCATCGCCATGATTCATGATTGTCATTATATCCCGGTGGAGGCTGCCACCAATCCATTTCTGGTCATAGGTAAAATAGCCGGATTTGATACAGCCGTTTACGGACTGGATAATACAGAAACCCATCCTATTTTATTCAAACATCCGAACAGAAATATTTTAATATCGACCACAAAACTCAGCCATTTTGTTACCGGCCGCTATGCACCGAAAGGCGCCTGGAAAAAAATCTGGCAGATGATTCTGCACTGGATAGAACCGGATCAACGCTTTCCCGAGTTAGAGTGGGTTGAAACCGTACGTCCCAGTTTTCGGCCTGATGCTCAGTTAACCAAAGAGCATTGGCTTCAGGCCACCGATCGTGGCGTTGAATGGTATTATACTGGTCAGATGCTGGCTCATAAATCCCAATTTAAAGATGGAAATTATATATCGATGGGTGACTCGAGCCATCCGGTAATTATATTGGGAGATGGCAGTGGGGGTATCTTTGAATGTTTCGGATCCCTTATCAGGTTTGATGGTTCACAACCCGTTTATCGTAACAGACGGTCGGATTGTGCCAGTGAAGCATCGATGGCTATTGCCATGCGCGGATTTATTAATCAGGATCAGAGGGATAAAACAACCGCTGCTAACCTTCAGGATTATGTTTATTTTAACTCCTGTTTGCAACAGGGATCACGAGCACTGCCGGGAAATCCTAATTTTGGGTTTGTCGGTTGGTATTCGACAGAACCCGGGTGTGGGGTTTACTATAGTGATGATAATGCGCGGGTAGTCTTAGGAACTTTGGTCTCATCTGCGGCTTTAAATTCGGGCCGCTGGGATGAGGCAGTGCTCAAACAAATCCTTGCCAACTTTCGTACTACCGGTCCCACTGGTTTTAAACCAAGGCGGATTGAAGAACCGGATCTTTTAGAAAAGGGCTGGGCGTATTACTGGAATGATGAGTACTTTCATTTTGCCCCGCATTATCAGTCGTGGATTTGGGCCTGCTATCTATGGCTCTATGACAAAACCCACTTTCAACCACTGCTGGAGCGAACCAAAACGGGCATACGGTATATGATGAAAGCCTATCCTGATGAATGGCGGTGGACCAATGGTTTGCAACAGGAACGGGCGCGCATGCTCCTGCCCCTGGCCTGGCTGATTCGTGTTGACGATCAGCCTGAACACAGAACATGGCTGAAACAAATTGCCAATGATTTGCTGTCCTTTCAGGATGCCAGCGGAGCCATTCGTGAAGAAATCGGAAAAGTGGGACATGGGAGTTACGCACCGCCAAAATCAAATGCGGCCTATGGTACGAATGAGGCACCATTGATTCAGGAAAACGGGGATCCATTGGCGGACATGCTCTATACCTCAAATTTTGCCTTTTTTAGTCTGACCGAGGCAGCAGCAGTGACCACTGACCCGGGAATAAAAAAGGCCCTGGGTAAACTTGCTGACTTCATGGTAAGAATTCAGGTACGTTCCGAAAGCCATCCGGAATTAGATGGTGCCTGGTACCGCGCTTTTGATTTTAAACGCTGGGAATATTGGGCTTCCAATGCCGATCTGGGGTGGGGTGCCTGGGCGACAGAAACCGGCTGGACGCAGGCCTGGATTGTAACCATGCTGATGATGAAGTCACAAAACCAGAACCTGTGGGATTTTACAGCAAGTAGTAAGATTGCTGATCATTTTGAAAAATATCGAAAAATGATGTTACCTGAATAAAGCAAGTGTCAAATTTAGAGTATCTTCTGTGCGCCGAGTTAGCTGAAAATGCAAAGAAAAAAATATCCACGAATTAACACGAATTAACACGAATTAATTCGAATTTCACGAATTGTCTTTTGGTCTGATATATTCACACCGCAGCTCAAGGCTGTAAAAAAAGAAAAAAATAGTTTACGGATTTCACGGATTAACACGGATTGATTCACAGATTTCACGTATTTTTATTATTTTTTTATCATGTATTTTAATACTATGTATGTTATTCGTGTTAATTCGTGTAATTCGTGTAATTCGTGTAATTCGTGGATAAAAATCTTTGCATCTCCGCGAGAGATGAATTATCCAGGTTAGAAAATCGATAATGTGTTTGTTAATATTTTAATTGAATAATTATCGACACTACCAGAATAAAATAAAGATAATACAATGAACAAAACAAAACAGCCCATCATCAAACAGGCAATGGCAGATACAGAACATATACCGGCAGATCATGTAATTATGTTGCGGGAACATTATCGCAAAGCGCTGTTTGATGATATTGTTCCCTGGTGGGAAAAGTATTCTGTAGACTATGAACATGGTGGCTATCATACGCGGCTTGAAAGAGACGGAACGGTCTATTCCGGTGATAAAGATATGTGGATGACCGGCCGGCAAATCTGGATGTTCAGCCATTTATATAATCAGCATGGACAAGAAGAGCGTTGGAAAAAAATTGCCGAACACGGACTCAATTTTATGCAAAAATACGCCTTTACCCCCGAAGGCAAAATGTATTTTCGTCTGAACCGTCTGGGACAACCGCTCTCCTCGGTGCTAAGTCTTTATACGGAAGTATTTGCTTCCATTGCCATTGCCGAATTCTGTGGTATAAAAAAAGATCCATCATTAAAAAATCAGGCGATGACAATGTATGATCGTCTGATGCAACGATTGGGTAAACCATCAGATACACCTTTGTTGGGATACCCTCTTAATGCTCAATTCCATCTCCATGCCCATGATATGTGCAGGATTACAGTCGCCTGGGTGTATCACACGGTATGGCCGGATCAACGATTTGAGAATGATATCAATCTTTCAATCGATTCAATCCTTCAAAAACACTGGAAACCAGATCGCGGCGTACTTCTGGAAAATGTAGCGCCGGATGGTACGCCCTTGCTTGATCTGCCTGAGGGACGTATGTTTCATCCCGGACATGCCATTGAAAGCGCCTGGATGATGATGGAGGTGGCACAAAAAAATAAAAACGATACCCTGATGACAACTGCTATCGATATTTGTCTAGCTTCCTTGGAACAGGGGTGGGATAATGAATATGGTGGACTCCGTTACATCACCAATATTGACCATACACCCTGTCATAATCTGGAAGCGGATCTTAAACTGTGGTGGCCGCATGGCGAGACTCTTTATGCACTTTTACTGGCCTGGAGCCATACCGGCCGGGATGATCTTGGAAAGTGGTATGAAAAAGTTCATGCTTACACTTTTTCCCATTTTCCTGATCCGGAATACGGTGAATGGTTTGGGTATCTTAATCGTGACGGCAGCAAGGTCTGGACGGCCAAGGCCAATGGGTGGAAGGGATTTTTTCACCTGCCCCGAATATTGTTTCGTTGTTATCAGTTACTGGAAAAATTAACCTGACCTGTTCATCACGTCCTGATGAATTAGGGATTTTCAGTGGATAGTAAATTAGACACAGGCTAGTAGAATATAACGCAGAGATCGCAAAGAACGCAAAGGAAACTTGTGATTAGATAAATAATCTCAACGTACTCTGCGTTTAAAGCGAAATTATTGTGTAATTAAGTAGTCAAAAAAAATATCCGATTTATCTGGATAAACAAAAAAAAATTGACCTTTCCCCGGCCCCTCCCTGCAAGCAGGGAGGGGTGGACCGCGTCAGCGGGACGGGGTGGGTTAGAATATAAAAATTAATGATATGATAAATAATTCTGAAAATATGACAGGTAATCGAAATAACTTATTTTTAGCGATGGTCTGTTTTGTGGCTTCGCTGGGTGGTGTACTTTTTGGATTCGATACGGCGGTAATATCCGGCACTTTTGGCATGGTGGAGACGCAGTTTGCTTTGAGTAAAATTCAGGTGGGTTGGTTTGGTAGTTCAGCACTGGTTGGCGCCATCATCGGTGCTTTGTTGGCGGGAATATTAAGTGACCGTTTCGGACGAAAACCGATACTGATCATTGCTGCCTGGCTTTTTTTCATTTCTGCATTAGGATCGACCATTCCAAGAACATTCACTGTTCTCATTCCCGCACGTCTTATTGGCGGATTGGGCGTTGGCATGGCTTCCGTCCTCGCTCCCTTATATATTTCGGAATTCTCACCGCCTAAAATACGGGGACGATTGGTAGCGCTCTATCAATTGTCTATTGTAATCGGCATTCTGCTTGCCTATTTCTCTAACTGGTCTTTATTGGGTTTTTCTCAGGAAAACGCTTCAACCTTTGGTGGAAGCGGATTATTGCATAAGGTGTTGGTTTCGGAAGTCTGGAGAGGGATGTTCGCGGCAGAGATGATCCCGTCCGGTTTATTTATATTACTGTTGTTTCTTGTGCCGGAAAGTCCCCGTTGGTTGATCAGAGCAGGAAAAGAAAAAAAAGGATATCAGATCTTAGCAAAAGTTAGTGGCATGGCAGTGGCGAAAAACGAACTGACGGAAATCAAGGATGCCATTAATCAGGAGGAAGGAACGATTAGGGAATTGTTCAGACCGGGTTTACGTTTGGCACTGATTGTCGGTATCGGATTATCTTTTTTTGGACAGTTGACGGGCGTCAATATCATTGTATATTATGGTCCCACTATTCTTGAAAATGCCGGATTTAAGCTGGACAGTTCGCTCCAGTTTCAGGTGGCTATCGGATTCATCAATTTAATATTTACCATCATTGCTCTTTGGAAGATCGATCAATGGGGTCGACGGCCGTTGTTAATCGGTGGAATGGGTATGGTTTTTATCTCCCTGTTGATTATCGCCTTTCAATTTACGATTGGCTTAACCTCCGGTCTGTGGATTGTCGTCATGCTCTGCGTTTATATGGCCTGTCTGGCCTTATCCATTAATGCTGTTATTTGGGTATTAACCGGTGAAATATTCCCTAATCGTATTCGCGGACGGGCCATGTCTCTGGTAACCTTTACCAACTGGAGCACCAACTTTATCACCGCTTTTATATTCCCCTGGTATGTGGCACAGATTGGGATGAACGCCGGCTTTTTTACTTTTGCCGCGACTACTTTGATTGCAACCATATTTTTCTGGCGTCTGGTTCCTGAAACTAAGGGAAAAAGTTTAGAAGAGATTGAGAAATATTGGAAATCTAGGCAGGAATGAGCCTTTAAATTGATTTAAAAATTAACCACAATGTGTCACACTAGTAGGCGGACACCAAGTAGGAGATCCTTCGACCTAAGAGTCTTCAGGATAGGCTCCGGTCACAAAGAACCTTTGTTTAAATTGTCCACGAATTTCACGAATTAAAAGATATTATATAAAAAAATCCGTGATAATCAGTATAATCCGTGTTATCCGTGTTCTATAAATACCGTTGCGTCTCTATGGCAATTATTTACCACAGAAAAACACGAAATTTCACGGAAAATATATAAAAAACAAATAGATAATTATGCAATATTACGCATTGTTAAACCAGATTTTAATTATTCCGTGCAAATCCGTGTGTATCCGTGGTTGATTATTAATTATGACACAACCTCTTTAGCTCGGGGGATAAAGGAATGGAGTAACTCGCAATGAAAGTTGTGCTACCAATAACAATGATTCTAATTTGTCTAATCTTCTCATCCTGCCATGAATCAGAGAATGAGGCGCTTCTCTTCTCTGATAATTTCGAAAGATCTCTCAGGGGACCTCTTAGCACCCGGCTTGGTGCACATACAGAATATCATTATCTGCCAGTAGCAGCACCAAAAGGAAACTGGTCTGTTTCGAATTACAGGGGATGGTGGAGTATTCGCAAAACAAACAATGAAGGATATCTCCACCAAAGTATAACAGATAAGGCAAAGTATACACATCCCATGGTTGTTGCCGGAGATGAATTATGGGAAGATTATAATTTATTGGTCTCGTTTGTACCGAAGTCAAATGAGTTTCAGAGTGGGATCGTTTTTAGATACCAAAATGACAGGTGTTATTATTTTTTCGGGGTGGATGGTAATAAGGTGGTTTTAAAAATGGTCAAACACGCGGTCGGATTTCATGAACCATATGAAATCATCCTTTCTCAGGCCGATTATAACTGGCAACCAGACACTATTTTGAAGGCCAGGGTGAAATTAAACGGAAACTCAATCCGGGCGGAACTGGATAATGATATCGTATTGGAAGCAACGGACGCCACTTATCAAAAAGGAAAGATCGGTCTGACTTCAAATGTGCCGGCAAGATATTTGGCGATAACCGTTTCCACATCTGAAAAGAATAAACAAATATTTACGGAGGCCAGAAAGACTTTCGATAACCTGGAAAACGATCTGCAGACAAAAAACCCAAAACCGGTTCTCTGGAAAAAGATTGCCACGAAAGGATTTGGTGTCGGCAGAAATCTTCGGTTTGGAGATCTTGATAATGACGGTGAGACCGATGTACTGATCGGGCAGGTGCTTCATCATGGACCAAAGGATCGCAACAGTGAATTAAGCTGTTTGACGGCGATGACTTTTGATGGTAAAAAACTATGGCAAATTGGTCAGCCGGATCTATGGAAAGATTTTCTGACCAATGATGTCGGTTTTCAAATTCATGATATTGACCGGGATGGGCGAAATGAGGTTGTTTATTGTAAAAATTTTGAACTCATTGTGGCAGATGGTGCCACCGGAAAGACGAAATATAAATCACCAACACCTAAAACCCCGGGCGGAAAACCGTATCAATCAGAATATAATATTTATCCGCGCATTCTTGGAGATTGTATTTATTTCTGTGACTTACGTGGGAATGGTTATGATAGTGATATTATCATTAAAGACCGCTACCGGAATCTCTGGGCCTATAATGATAAACTGAAACTGCTGTGGAAATCTGAATGTAATACGGGTCATTATCCTTATGCCTATGACGTAGATGAAGATGGAAAAGATGAATTATTGATGGGTTATACATTATTTGATGATAATGGTAAAAAATTATGGACGCTCGATGATAAAATTAAGGATCATGCCGATGGGGTGGCTATTTTAAGATTTAAACCTGATGCTGATTTGAAAGTACTTTGTGCGGCCAGTGATGAAGGCATGATTTTTATCGACATCAATGGAAAGATTCTGCAACATCATTATTTCGGACATGTCCAAAATCCGGCGGTGGCTAATTTCAGAGATGATTTACCCGGCCTGGAAACAGTCTCCATTAATTTCTGGAAAAATCAGGGGATTATTCATTATTTTAACGCCGAGGGGGAAGTCTATCATAGCTTTGAGCCCAATCAATTTGGAAGCATGTGTTTGCCGATCAACTGGACCGGTCGTTCGGAGGAGTTTTTTGTTCATAATCCCAATGTGGATGAAGGTGGCATGTTTGATGGTTGGGGACGAAAAGTTGTTGTCTTCCCGGATGATGGCCATCCTGATATGTGCAATGCTGTTATGGATATTACCGGAGACTGCCGTGATGAAGTGGTTGTCTGGGATCCCTACGAGATTTGGGTTTATACACAGGATGATAATCCGATAGAGGGTAGGTTACATAAACCGGAGAGAAATCCATTATACAATTATTCCAATTATCAGGCTACCGTTTCATTGCCAGGGTATTCGGATTAGTATAGCATGCATCCGGTTCCTATCAGATTACACTATCAGGAAGTCAGCTGGCGAGTGGCACGTATATAATCAAAATGAAAACAAAAGATCAGATTGTTTCCAGAAAAATATCACTTCTGAAGTAATTATTAGCAAAACATTCGGTAATTTCATGTCCCGATTAGCCAGGGATTTTCTATGTGGAGAAAATTAGACCTTACATGATTAAATTAAACGCAGAGCGCAAAGAACGCAGAGTGACCTCATAAAAAATACAAAATAAAAGATACAATATATTTTTATAAATCTTATAAAGTAATTGTTACTCTTTTTGTATTTTGTATTGTTTATTTATTATTTTCTGCCTCTGCGAACTCTGCGTTTAATACAAACTATTGTATATCCATTTATCCTGTCGAGGTATAAAATGAAAGATTCTTCATCGAAATTTAATTTTACTATTGCGGTTGTATTGATCCTTGTGAATATATTGACTATAGGATTGGGCCAGACCCGATTGGGCCAGACCCGATTGGGTCAGACCCCTGAGGAGCGTATCGCCTGGTGGCAGGAAGCGCGTTTTGGTATGTTTATCCACTGGGGTGTTTATTCGATTCCTGCCTACGATGCCTGGAGAATGTACCAGGAACATATCCCAGTGGATGAGTATGTTCAGTCGGCGGATAAGTTTAATCCCCGGAATTATAATCCGGCTGACTGGATTGCCATGGCTAAAGAAGCCGGGATGAAGTACATCGTGATTACGACGCGCCATCATGATGGCTTTTGTCTTTTTGACAGTCAGGTATCGGATTTCACTTCTGTAAAAACCGGTGCAAAACGAGATTTGATTGCCGAATTTGCTGATGCCTGTCATCAGGCCGGCATGCGTATGGGATTTTATTATTCATTGGTCGACTGGCGTTTCCCCGGTGTTATACCCCATGGTATTAGATTGGCAGATGAAAAATATGAAGCGATGGTGGCGCAGGCACATGCACAGGTTCGCGAACTTTTAACGAATTATGGTACGGTAGATATATTATGGTATGATATGCCCATACCAAATGATGCACAGCTCTGGCGCTCGGAAGAACTTAATGCCATGGCCCGGGAACTTCAGCCGGGTATTATTATTAATGACCGGGCCGCCATCCCCGGTGATTTTGCCACACCGGAAAATACTGTAAAATCTCAAAATCGTCCCTGGGAATCATGCTACTCCATGAACCGCAGCTGGGGATATGGCCGTTACGACCGTAATTATAAATCGGTCAATGAGCTTTTGCGATTACTTGCTTCCTGTGCCTCTCAGGGAGGTAATTTTTTGCTAAATGTCGGGCCGGACGCGGAAGGAAGATTCCCGATCGAAGCGGTTGAAAGACTGCGAAGTATCGGTCAATGGATGCGGGTCAATGGTAAAGCGATCTATGGCGCCCGGCCTTCTCCAGTCGGGGCACCAAATTTGGGAATGGAAACAATGGTTGGTGATACAGTATACTTATTGCTTCAGCGCTGGCCCGGATCAACCATTCCTGTAGCTTGGTATGGCAGTAAGGTAAAATCAGCGCGTTTGTTATCAACCGGGCAGTATGCAACCGTTGAACAAGATGGTGACCGTGTCTGGATGCATGGTTTCCCGGAATATCCCGTAGATCCCTATCTCAATGTGATTGAATTGACCTTTGAAGGCAAACCGCGTCCTTCAAATCCTGCCTACCGGTAATATTCAATGTAGGTTAAAAATCGGAGTGACAATCTTATATGATATACGATAAAAGTTCAACTTCTCTATTAATATAAACGCAGAGCGCAAAGAACGCAGAGAGACCTAATAAAAAATACAAAATAAAAGATACAAAATATTTTTATAAATCTTATAAAGTAATTGTTACTCTTTTTGTATTTTGTATTGTTTATTTATTATTATCTTCCTCTGCGAACTCAGCGTCCTCTGCGTTTAATACAAACTATTGTATATCCAGTTATCCTGTCGAGGAATAAACTGAAAAGTTCTCTATCGAAATTTAATTATACTATCGCGGTAGTAATTCTCCTTCCTATTCCTGACTATTTCGGAGACAGGGAGGGGCTGGGGGAGGGTCAGCAATTAATTTTTTATTAGCAGCATTGGACTGTGCTTGTATATAAGGAGATAAAATCATGCTTTACAAGAGAATAGTATTCACAATTTTTTTATTGGTTCATATGGCCATATCAGGGGAGTTCCCTGATCCGGAGATTGTATGGGAATATGATGGTGGTGAACCGATGGTAGGGTCCCCGGTGTTTTTTCCCTCAGTCAAGGACCCCGAGGGGATCATTATTTTATTAGAAAGCGGTAAATCTGTATATGTCGGTCAGGACGGCAGGGAGGTATGGCGCCATGATTTTGGCGAACCTGTACAGGCAACGCCGGCGGTTGGCGATCTTAATGGCGATGGTATACCTGAAATTGTGACAGGCACGGTGGCAGGAGAAGTTGTCGTCCTGAACGCTCGGGGTGTTGAACAATGGCGTTTTCCCTTAGAGGGAAGGATCAACGATTGGATTAGTCCCTGCCTTCCCGACCTCAACCGCGATGGTAAACGGGAAATACTTATCGGTGATGATGGTGGTTGGATGAACTGCCTGTCCGGTGACGGCAAGCGCCTCTGGCGTATGCATGCAGACCCGCATACGACATCCACACCGGCTATTGTGCCCGGTTCGAACGGCGAACCGGAAACGATCATCTATGGAAATGAAAACGACCATATTGTAGGATTATCAACGACCGGTGAACTTCGCTGGGTAACACAGGAAGAAGGTCAGTATGGAAGAAATAATCCAACAGTGGGTGATCTTGATAATGATGGTGATTATGAGGTTGTGGTCCATACCAGTTTTAACAATCCCAACAGCCGGTTAATTGCAATGGATGCTACCAATGGGCAGGTAGTATGGGAAGCAAAGCTAAACCTGCACGGTTATGTCTCCAACACCATCGTTGATTTGGATGGAGACGGTCTAAACGAAGTAATGGTGGCCTTACGGTCAAACACGATCTATTGTTTTGAGGGAAACGGCCGGGAAAGATGGCATACGGTTACCGGAGGACAGGCATTTTACTGGACACCGGCAGTTGCCGATCTGGATGGCGATGGTAGATGCGAGATCGTGGCCGGTGTCCGCCGTTCAAACGAACGTGGGAAGTCCTGGTTTGTACTTAATGATCAGGGTCGTCTTTTGGGTGAGTATGATATGCCGGGAGGGGCGAATGCCGCCCCGCTGGTGGCAGATTTGGATCAGGATAACCGTATTGATATTATCCTGCCCGGAAGTGATAAAGGACTGTTGCGTTGTATAACTTTCGGGGGACCGGCACGAGGGGCACGAATGGAATGGGTCTCTCATCGCTACAATGCCGCCCGATTAGGATATGTGCCCGCAAAACAATCAGTAAAACCCGTAAATCTCAGAAGTGTAACGCCGCAGATGCTCAATGTTCAGTGGGAATCGGTTCCGACCTGGGGTCTGAATAGACTGGCAGTAATTTCTCCTAAAATAAATGGAGATCGTATCGTTATCGAGGTTTCACAAGTCGATGCTTCCGGACGGCGTGAGAGTTATCTTTACGACTATGTTCCTGAAGATATACCCGCTGAATTTCCTGTCGCCCTGGCCGGGAAAGGAACCCACAAGGTAACGATTAGATATTGGGATCCGTCGGATTGGAGCAGCCCACAAGCAGAATGGACCGATACATTTACACTGCATTCATTTCAATCTTTCCGAAGCGAGATGGAGAGAAAATTATCCGGTCTGGTCGCGGTATCAGAAAAACTGTGGAAATCCAATCCTTCTCTTGCCCATCTTATGGGAGATCGGTATTCACTGCGGTCAGGGAGTCTCCGGCAACTGAATCAACGGTTTTTACGAATGGATGTTGGGTTTGCACCAAATATGGATGCATTCTTAAAAGCACTCCATAAGTTCAACACGCACATGAAAGAAGATTTTGCCCTGGCCCGGATTGCAGAGGAAACCAATAATACCGGAGCATCCATAAGTTTAGCTGTTTGGGAGGATCCGAATCCCTGGGATGAGCTAAATCCTATTTTTGAATCCAAAATAATTTCGGGGGATCTCGCTATTGATATTCCTCTTTATACAGGAGAATATGAGAGCCGGGCTCTAACGGTGGTGAATTTACGTCCAGAGAATCTCAGTGTTCAGATCCGGCCAAACGATAATGCACAAAAGGCTGTTAAACTTTATGAGGTGATTGAGGTGCCACGCCAAAATGGGACCTGGGTTGAAGATGCATTGTCGGGAATGAACGAAGCCCAAATACTTCGACTGGCTCCCGGAGAGGCCCGTCGACTGTGGATAACCTTGAACGGAAAAAGATTTAACGCTAAAAATCAGGATCTAATGGTTGAAATCTTTCCGATCGGTTGGGAAGAAGATAAAATTGCCGTATCGATCCGGCCGCAGGTTATTCCCATTGATTTGCAAACCACCCCTCCCTTTTTTGTGTGTAACTGGTCTTCGCCTCAAAGGTTGGCGGGCAGTGGGCTGGATCCTGCTGAGATCATTGACGCCCGCGATCATGGTGTTAATGTTTATGTCTTTGGCCTGCCCGGTCGCCGATGCAGCGTACAGGGAGACCTCATCGGTAAAACGGACTGGATCCTTTTTGATACCTATCTGGATCTGTTGGGAGAGGACTGTTTCGTTCTATTGTCCGGTTCAGGTGTTTCGATTCCGGAAGGCGTCAAACAATTCGGTCCCATTCATGTTAAATCTCAGAAAGTATGGTTAAATGAGGTGAAATCTCATCTGCAAGGGAAAGGATGGGGAATGGATCGTTGGGCGCTGTATCCGGTGGATGAGCCCGGGCTTTACGGCGGTACTCTGATTGAACGGTTTAAAGAGATTGCTACACATTTAAAAGAAAGTATGCCTGATGTACCCATATATGCCAATCCTTCAGGATTTGTAACCATCGAAAATATGAAGGATATGATTCCGCTGGTGGATGTCTGGTGCCCGGAGCAAACCCTGATGCGAAGACAACCGGAACTGGCACCATTCTTTCTGAAGACGGGGAAACGTGTTTGGTGTTATGAAGCCCCCCCTGAAGTGAAGACATTACATCCGCTGGGATACTACCGGGCTAATTCGTGGATGGCCTTTCGTCTGGGCCTGTCCGGGACCGGATTCTGGACCCAGTTTTACGGTGATCTGTGGCTGAGACGCCTACCCATGGACTATGGAGCAAACTATACTGTTGCCGGTCGGGAAGTGATCAGCCGCCGCTGGGAAGCGTTTCGTGATGGCATCGAAGACACCCGGGCCTTTGCTCTGCTGCGCAATGCCGTCGCTCGAGCGAAATCAGAGAATCTTTTTACGAAGGAGGTTGCCGAGGCTGAGACGCTTCTGGGATCAGGTATTGATCATGCCATAAAAAAGGCCTGGGGATGTAATGATATCACCCGTTTTTTGCGCGACTATGATATGGATTATAAAGAGGTCCTTAAAATCAGACAAAAAGTGGCGGAATTAACCTTGCTCTTCCAAAATAGTAAAAAGTGAGAATAGAAAATTAGACAATGGATGATAAAATAAAACGCAGAGATCGCAAAGAACGCAGAGAAAACATATAATATAATAAATAATCTCAGCGAACTCGGCGTTCTCTGCGTTAAAAACAAACTATCGTACAATTAATTAACCATGGAAAATCTCTGATTTATCGGCATCGCAGTGACGAAAAATGGCGTCATTGCGAGGAATCCCGACAGGTCGGGATGACGAAGCAATCTTCTTATGGAGATTAGATTTCACGTCGCCCTTGCCGCTTTGTTAATCTGGCTCGGTGTAATACTTCAGAATAAAGATAACAGATTTAATGAAATATATCTGCAAGAAATTAAATGAGGAATATGCCAATGTTTTTAAATGCAATGATTTTTTGTCGCATAAAACAAGCCATATGGTACGGATTTCTGTTGGTGATTTTAACGGTTACACCGGTTGTTGCCCAGAAAACCACCATGGCAGATATCCGCAAGGATTTGCAATCCCCTGAAATCGAAGGACTTTACCAGCGGACCTATTACAGTTTACTTGACCGCATCGATGCCGATGGCTTCCTGCAGGAGTCCTTAACCGGAAGATATCCCGGCATGTTCCCGCGCACGGTTGGTGGCGCCGTATCATTATTTCTTGAGACCGGTGAGCTGGAGATTGCCGAAAGAATGATCAATTGTACGCTGGAAGCAATGACAGTCAACAACATGGAAAGGATCCCTCACGTTTTTCTGCGAGAGACGCATAATCTGCTTCCCGTTTTCAACAACCATCAGTATCTGCAGGCTAGTACCTTGGATGCGCTCTACAAACTGAGTCGTGGATGCAGTGCAGCCCTGAAATTCGAAGCGCCGGAAAATCCGATAATTGCTGTAGAGGCAGCTATTAAAGTCGGGGCCTGTAAAGGGACTTTAACCATGTCCCTCCGAAAGGAAAAAGATAGCACGCCATTAAAATCTGTCAGTATTCATACGGATGATGTCCTGTCCGGGCAGATCTGGCACCGCTTTGAATTCACGGAGAGGTTGAAACTCGTAGAAGGGCAGGAGTATTTTATTCGATTTGACTTCAGTGGATTTGGCTATCCGGTATGGCATGGTTTAACCGAAATTGCTGAAAAAGAAGCAGGTGCTTATTGGATGGATGGAACAGCCAATCCACCCATTTGGATTTATAATGAGAAACATGCACCTGCTTATGCGATTGATATGGGCGATCTCCGGCATGAGCAGCAATCAGAACCCTATAAGATCTATTGTGATTGGGATCAGATTGATGGCCAGGCTCATGTAATCATGGCCTGGGCCCGGCTGGCCCTGCAGCGTGAGATAACCGCGTTCGAAACACAAACCTATCCGATAGTGGCAATGCTAATGAATCGAACCTCCGACCAACCGTATTTTATGTGGGGCAGAGGACACGAAGTCGGCGTGAATCTGATTCAGAATATCTCCCTGGAACATTCCCGGGAAGGAAGGTATTGGCATGTATGGGATCTTCTGACCCAATGCGTGGTCGGTGCCTCTCTGGAATCGATGATAGAAATCGCCAAAAGTATCGGTGATTTTAAACATGCCGTACGCTGGCAGGACCGGCTTCAGGTGCTAAAGAAAGGTATCGATAGGAATTTAACGCGTATTGTAAATGGGAAAAAGGTATATCTGGAGATGCGATTACCAAATGGCGCCGGTGGTGTTCCCTTCACCGGGATGAGCTGGATCAATTTTGCACCGGTCATGGCGCAATGGGAGCCGCTGGAACGGGTCGTATTACAAAATACAGTCGAAACCATGCGGGATAAATTGCTGCTATCCTTTAAGGGATATAAATATTTGGCGATGGAATATGATCCGGACGGTAAAGTAAATCACGAATGGGTCATCGGTAAAGGTGTCGGTTGGGAAATAGACTATGCCCGTCAGGAAAAAGAATACACACGTATTAAAGAATGGTTTGATTTTTTACGGGCTTTTCATTCCGGTGATTTGTATACGGAATCCATGTATATTGATACGAATGGTGAATGGATAACCGGTGACGGTGGGAATGGGGAGCAAAGTTCATGGTGGTGTTGGGCGATGGCGCGCCTCCGAAAAGAGGCGGGGCTTACTGCTGTTCCATAGAATATTAAATAATGCTGAAAAATCCGTTCTAAATAGAGGCAAACTCTGTCTCCCCCTTGGAAAAGGGGGACTAAGGGGGATATAAAAATGATCTAAGTTATTTATAAACATCCCCCTAACCCCCTTTATTAAGGGGGAATAGATTTTGCTTAATCGATAGCACAAATGAACTATTATTCAAAAATAACCTAAACTGCAACAGCCCCTTCTATGGGGAATTTTATATTCTTATAAAAAGAATAAACTATATTTTCGATGTATCAAAACTATCAATTCTAACAGTAAAAATAGGAAATTAACCATGAATGCATCTAAACCTATCAGTCTGAAATTTCTTATAGTGATATTCTTTATTATCAGCGCTGTTTCTTTCCTCCCCGCGTCCGATAGCCCATCAATACAGGAAATAAAAGCCAATTTCATCACTCCCCCGATGGACTGCCGGCCCCACACTTACTGGTGGTGGCCGGGAAACGCTGTAACCGAGGAAGAAATTACCTGGGAGCTGGAACAAATGCAGACCCATGGTATGGGGGGCGTTTTGATTACCAGCGCCGCCCCGGAAGTTTACGAAAAAGGCAATATTTCATTCCTTTCCGATGAACATCTTAAAATGCTGGATCATGCGGTCAGGGAAGCAAAACGTCTTAAAATGGAAGTTAACCTTAATTTTGCTCCGGGTTGGGTGTTCGGTGGATATTGGGTACCACCGGAGGAGAGGGCGCAGAGTCTTGTTCCGGTATATCTCGATCTGCAGGGACCAACCCAATTCAATAGCGAACTTCCAAAATTTACCAAGGCCACCGACCGCCGGTTTGAGCTCAGTATTGATAATATTCCGGATGCTGGTAAACTGGTTGCTGTCATTGCCGGAAGAGTAAAAGACAATACGATCGAACGTTCATCTCTGATAGAACTGACATCCGGAGTAAGCGATAATATTTTGACCTGGGAGGTGCCTGAAGGAACCTGGCGCTTGATGGTTTTCTGGTTAAAGCACACCGGGCAGATAGGCATGTATGTAAAAGATACGTCGGTCAGGCACTGGTGTGTGGATCATTTTAGTAAAAGTGCGATGCGAAATTACTGCAATTTTATTGGGGATAAATATTACAGCACGTTTGGCGAAGAATTTGGCAAAACGGTAGAGGCTTTGCATTGTGATAGCTGGGAATTAGCCAATCTTCCCAATGGTATCTACTGGAGTGATAGCCTGATGATCAGGTTCCGGCAGAGAAAGGGCTATGATCTTACCAAATACCTGCCGGCCATTTGGTGGGAGGTTGGCGAAATTTCGCCGCGGATAAGGTATGATGTCAATGAATTTCTCCATGAAACCGGACTGGAAACACATTTTAAAACTTTTCTTGGCTGGTGCGAGTCGCATGGAGTCAAAGGTAGTATGGAAGCGATTGGTTACCCCATGGACATTTTAAAAGGATCCGGTATGGCTCATCTGCCAATGAATGAGGTGACCCCCGGCGAAAAAGATGGCGTGCCCTGGTTTGATACCCGTATTGGGGTCAAAAAATATGTCACATCAGGCGCGCATATTTATAACCGAAATGTGGTCGGGGTAGAGGCTTATACATTTATTCATTGGGAGCTGTACCGGGCAACTTTGGAAGAGCTCAAAATCGCCAGCGATGGTTTTTTTCGTTCCGGTGCGAATAAATTTTACAACCATGGATATTCTTATTCTGCCGAGAGAAATCCAACACCGTCACGGTCGATTCCCTTTGCGGCACGAATCTCTCCTGTTAATATTTGGTGGAAATATTATCCCCTGCTGGCTGATTATGTCGGACGATGCTCTTATCTGTTACGGCAGGGGGATTTTGCACCGGATATTGCCATTTATTCTCCCCTCGCCAATCAATGGACATTAAATGTCCTTAATGCCCGTAAATGGACCCGTGAGTTTTACTGGGGTGACCTGGGCAAATTACTTATTGCCAACGGCTATGATTTTGATCTGTTAAATGATGAAGTCTTGCAAACAATGGCCCGCATTGAAAATGGTTATATCAAAATACGCAATCTGGCATATAAGATCCTGATCTTACCCAATATCAAATCACTGCCCCTGGAGACTCTGTTATTCATTCAGGACTATGTAAAAAAAGGGGGGACGGTTATTGCTCTGGAGACTATACCTGAAAGTTCGGTTGGTTTTGACAATTATATCAACAAAGATGATAAAGTGAAGTCTGTCATCAAAGAATTGTTTGCAAAAAGCAACAGCACCAAACCGAAGATTTATGGAAAAGGCAGGACCTTTTTTATGCAATGGGTGATAAACCGGCAGGATGTGCTGGACTGGCAAAGCAGTGCCCTGGATCCGTTTGTCAATGCCTTACGGGCGCACTGTCCACCCGATTTTGGCATTGATTTTATGCATGAAGGCCTTCGGGAGAACAATGGATTATCATTCTTCCATCGCAAATCTAAACAGATGGATATTTATTTTGTCTCAAATATTCAGGACAGGACGAGTGCTATCCCTGTAACTTTCCGGATCAAAGAGAAAACTCCCTGGGCCTGGAACCCCTATAATGGTGAAGTAGCACCAATACATTATTACAGGGAAAAGAAAGACGGCATCGAAATTCCGCTAAATTTATCTCCATACGAATCGGTATTTATAGTTTTTCAAGATGATATTTCTAAATCGCATGTAGAATATAGTGATTTGTATAAAATTACTGATGTTACCGGGAATGAAGTCAAAACACTGGTTTCTGAGAATGGCACTTATTTTGTTACCTGTAGCCGCGATAATGCCAAAATTACCAAATCAACCCTGGTAAAGGATATTCCTGCCCCTTTTATTATAAATGGTAAATGGCGGTTAAAGTTGAAGGGACTGGATTTTGATGATTTTGATACATCCGACTTTCGTTTAATGTCATGGACACAAAAAAAGCCCATGCAATATTATAGTGGTACCGGTCGCTACGACATTACTTTTAATCTGCCGGTTGAATATATTTCTGATAATCTCCGTTTGCTCTTAGATCTTGGAAAAGTGGGCAATGTGGCAGAAGTCGTATTGAACGATACACCGGTAGGGATCATTTGGATGCGGGGACAAACCCTGGATATTACTAAAGCGACAAAGGTAGGTGAAAATCAGTTGACGGTTTTTGTAACCAATACACTGATCAACAGAGTTTCCGGAATGCAAAAAGCGCCACCTGTACCCGCGAATCTTATATCGCGGTTTGGCAGCGGAATGACAGATTATTCCAGCGGGAGACAAAAAACAGTTGAAATGGATTTCCAACCACTACCGCCTTCAGGTTTGATGGGACCGGTTAAAATTAATGTGCTAAAAAAAGTCAGTATCGATATCAATTAGATGTACTGAATAATTCTTGAAGCGTCAAACATCAAACGTGAAATGTGAAACGTGAAAGGCGAAAACATAGCCTGTCATTTCGACGAGTGAAGCGAGGAGAAATCTTTAGTGGTTTGTGAATAAT
>CAZBBC010000073.1:0-21091 GCA_964489835.1 uncultured Calditrichota bacterium | reverse complement strand
TGGTTCTTTTGTATCAAGTCGAAGATCCGCCTATTTTTTTGGCGGGACAAAAGAACAAATAAAAAGACCCTTTTATTTGATGCATTAAATCTTTATCTTATTTAAAAATTTTGCCAGATTCAATCCCCTAAAAATAAATGTTTAAAATTATTAAAATACTTTTCAAATATTATATAATGTGTATTTTTGTGTAAAATTTTTCCCAAGAAAATTTTCATTAATAGATTTTTTTAACTAAACCGAAAGGAAAGAACATGAAAAAATTAGTATGGATCAGTTTTTTGATTGCTGCACTGATGATTGCCTGTGCTACCCAGGAGAAATATGAGGAAACAAAAGGAGAAACCGGCCAATCGGAATGGATCTCATTGTTTAACGGAAAGAATCTTGACGGATGGTTTGTAAAAGGCAAAGCCGTTTGGGAAGTAAAAGATGGTATTTTAACCGGCAACGGTGGTATGGGTCATATTTATGCGGATCCTGTCGTTTCTGATTTTGAGGTTAAAGGAACCTTTCGCGTCAGCGAAAATGGCAACAGCGGCCTCTATTTCAGAAGTAATCCCCCGGAAGACAATCCGGATGGATTCCCGCGCGGTTATGAAGCACAGATTGATAACCATCAGGATGCTCATACGGGCTGGCTATGGAAACCCGGCAGTCCTACGGTGAAAGCTGAAAAACTAATTACCAAAGACAATGAGTGGTTCACGATGAAAGTTAAAATGGTCGGTGATCATATTCAGATCTGGGTAAAGGATGAATTGATGGTGGACTGCAAGGATAGTGATTATACCAAGGGACATTTTGCTATCCAGGGACATAATCCCGGAATGACCATCGAGATCAAAGATTTGTATTATCGTGATCTGAGCGGAAAATAAATATTTTTAAACGATCATTTTTTTTAAACTGGACACTGATGGTTCGTAGATATTAATGTGCCATTAATATTAACAGGAAGGGAATCGTTTTGGAAACTCAATTTTATCTCGTGGACAAGATCATACTGATTGTCTATTTCGTTGGCATCGTTCTTTTAGGTCTATATTTTCGTAAAAGAAGTAATACCGCCAATGGATTTATGATTGCCAGTGGCAGACTACCCAGTTGGGCCGTTGGTCTGTCGATGCTGGGTACCTTTATCAGTAGTATTACCTTTATTGGCTATCCGGGACAGTCTTACAATTTAAACTGGGATGCTTTTATGTTCTCCTTTAGCCTTCCCCTTGCCGCGTTGGTTGCCATGGTTTATTTTATTCCTTTGTATCGAACGAGAGTAAAAGTATCCGCTTATGAGTATTTAGAGCAGCGTTTTGGTGGCTGGGCACGCGTTTATGGCAGTATTAGCTTTATGTTTGGTTCATTGACAAGAATCGGCATGGTCCTGTTTTTGGTTTCTCTCGTTTTAAACAGCCTTACCGGATGGCCAATCATATGGATTATCCTTATAACCGGTATTGCGGTAACCTTTTATACCATGATTGGTGGTATTGAGGCAGTGATTTGGACGGATGTAATACAGGTAATAATTTTATTGGGTGGGGCGATACTTACTACCATTCTTTTAATGATTGATATACCGGGAGGCGCCGAAGAGATCATCGCCATTGGCAACCAGTATGATAAATTTTCCCTGGGTTCCTGGGATCTCAATCTGATCGCGCCTACGGCTTGGGTTGTATTGCTATACGGGATAATGGAAAATCTGAGAAATTTCGGTGTAGATCAGAATTATGTACAAAGATATCATACCACGGCCAATACAAGAGATGCTGTAAAATCTGTCTGGACCGCCGCGATCACGTATATCCCTGTTTCTGCTTTATTTCTTTTCATCGGTACGGCCCTGTTTGCATTCTATACCGTATATCCGGATCAGTTGACGCCGGCATTACACGGTGAAATGATGGGGGATAAAATATTTCCTCATTTTATCGTCACCCAATTACCGATAGGTGTACGGGGTATTTTAATCGCTGCGATCGTTGCCGCGGCGATGAGTAGCATCGATTCTTCCCTTAATACGGTCTCCACCCTTACACTCCTTGACTTCTATAAAAGGTATTTTAAAAAAGGTAAAATAGAGGACGATAAAAGAGATATCAAGATGCTCCGTTGGTACACCATTATTTGGGGGATCGCCGGAACAATAACCGGATTTGCTCTGATGGAAATACAATCAGCACTGGAAACCGGATGGCAACTTGGTGGCATTGCCGGTGGAGGCGTGATCGGACTTTTTCTCCTGGCCATCGGTTTTAGCTGGATAAAACGCTGGCAAGCGGCTACTGCCGTGATTGCCAGTGTGATCAGTATTGCCTGGGCAACCTTTGCCCGTGATTTACCCGACTATTTAAGTTGGCTGGAATGTACCTGGAATGCACGAATGATCGGAGTTATCGGTACAGTTACATTGTTAGTGGTAGGCATTGGCCTCGGCCTTGTGACCTATAGAAGAAAGCCTGCCTCTTCCTGATACAGGCAAATGCTTTTCCCTCCAAAGATCTCTTTTGGAGGGATTAGTGTTATTTACATTTATTTTTTTCTGGGTGAATCTCTCTTTATGTAAATTTTGGTCTGCATTTCAGTATATTTTATTATTAGTGTCCGGTTTAAAAAACTCATCCCCAAACCCCTTCTCTTGAGAAGAGAAGGGGCTCCCTAAAGTCCCTCTCTTTCCAAGAGAGGGATTTAGGGTGAGTTCTTTAAATCAAGTCTCTATGTTTATTAAAACTCTATACATTTGATATTCCGGTGGTAATTGCTAATGATTATAGGTTTAACCAGACACTCATGATATTTTATATAAAAACAATTTATTTTACCAGACGCCCCGGCAATTCAATACGGTGAATAGAAACAGTTCTCTCCAATATTAGCATAAGGACGAAAAACTTGGATCGAAGAGACTTTTGTAAAACCATGCTTGCTTCAGGCGGGGCTATCATGTTGGGCAGCGGTTTTCAATGTCAACCGCAGCAGAACTTGTATGATATTTTCCCTGTGGGAAAATGGCCGGACAAGTTATGGTCTTTTTCTGTTCCTAAAAACATGACCTGGCATGAAAAAGTCTTTTTAACCTGTTTCCAGGGATTGATCAACCGAAAAGATACCAGGATCTATCTGGATTATTCAAAACAGCACAAATTCTGGCTGGATTATTACAATAAAAAATTCGGTCTTGTATTTGAAGAATTGAATGATCGTGATTCAATTGTTAAAAAATTTATGGATGAAATCAGCGGTTATATTGTTTATGATCCTCAAATGCCCCATTCTTTAAATATTGCCACAACATTGGGTGCGATCAATAATGCTGTACCGGTCAGCAAAGATTTAGAGAAATATGCCGAACAGATCGGACTAAAAAAAATTGATGATCTCTCGGGACGATGGACAGACATGTATCAGGCCTATGAGTGGGCGCTGGAAAACCTTTTACCCCAGTGTAACCAAAAAATTATGGCTCAACTCTGCGTACACGTACCGCATTGGCCGACCAGCACATTTACCAATCGTGATTATGTCATCGCACACAATATTTTATCAGTGGATATATCCTCCTCGGAACGTGACAAACGTGATTATCAATTATTACGCCGTTTTTACAAAGCTTACCCGGAAGGAACGGTGATCATCGGCTGGCATTGTGTTCGTGATAAGGAACATGAAGCCATTGCCTGCTCCTCCGAGTTTGGCCACTATGGTATGTGCAGTATGCGTACAGCTAATCTAACTGTCCATTCAAGCATTCGCCCGGAGAATGATATTGTTTATAAACAACGAACGATAAATAAAAAAGATTTAGATGTTAAAAATAAAGTCTATATCGCCTACATGGCTACCGATGGTGACGCGGCATGGTTTGTACAAAACCTGATCTCAACGGATTGGGCAAATCCTCAGCATGGCAGTTTTAAATACAACTGGGGTTTTCTACCGATGGCATATGATATGATGCCTGCTATGGTTCAATACTATATGGAGAACAAACTTCCCAACGATTATTTTGTTGCCGGCCCGGCCGGAGCAACTTATACCTATCCGCACCTTCATCCCAATCCCAAAAAATTTCTTCAGCTCAGTAACTACTATATGCAAAAATGTGGTTTAACGACCATTCATATGACCAATTGGAATGATCGTGACTGGTGGCAGGAAGTGGATTTGCCGGAGTTCCCAAAAATTTTACGTGAAAACCTTCCGGTTTGCGTTGGATATACACGAGGAATGGGAGAATCTGCCTTTGAAAAGCATTATATTGCCGGCGGCAAGCCCTATATTTTTTGCGGGGAAGGGATCCACAGGGGAAACGATATCTACCAGACCATGAAGGACTTTATTGACGCCTGTCCTAATCGTCCCTTGTTTATTTTTAACCTGGTAAATCACAGTATACCGATGGATCAGATTAAACAGGCGATGGACCGCTTTCCCGATGAAGTGGTTGAATTGGTGCACCTTGATGAACTGCTACTCCTGATAGAAAAAGCATTCGAGGAGGATAAAATAACGGAAGAGCTATATCCTCATAAGGAAGGATTGCAAAAAATATTGGCAAAAGAGGCCAGACAAGCCTGGCCTTCATTTTATAATAATCTGCTGGACCTGCAATCCATATATACTGCCGGTGAATCTGTCTTTGTAGAACATATGCGCCGTATACCGATTGGATTAGAAGAAATTAATGCAGGAGATTTTCTTGCTTTTGCCACTGTCTGGAATGGCATGCGCTTAGTCAAACTAGCGCTGGAAGCAAGGAGAATTTATGTAAACCACAAACCAACAGCGAATAAAAATTTTTTACAGGAATTCAGTCAGATACCTGATGTAGTCATCATTGCTGAACTGGAAAAGCTATGGAATGCCTGGCATGCGACTGCTCCATATTTTGCGGATGCCGAAAAATTAGCTAATAGATTACTGGCTGTAGCTGAACACCTAGCCAATACCTGGCGCAGCGATGCTGCAATCAAACCAAAGACAAAAGACAAAAGACAAAATAATTTATTAACCACGGATTATCACGCCGAAAGGCGGATCCGCCTGCGGCGGAAAATCCGTGGATAAAAGTTTTTTGAAACTTTGATAAAACAACAAAGTTTTAGCTATAATAGCATATATTAGTTAAGGAGAAAAATGGTCATGTCAATTTACTTTTTCAAATCATTCATGGTTTACGGGAGATTTATTATAGTTATCGTTTTATCTTTCATGTTGCTTTCCTGTACCGGATTAAAAACCGAGTTTAGTGCACCACAAAATTTACGCTGTGAATATCAAACCAATCCTCTGGGACTGGATATCCTGAAACCACGACTATCCTGGCATTTAGATAATAGCCATCGTAACACCTTACAGTCTGCCTATCAAGTTCTTGTAGCCAGTGATGAAGAGATACTGAACGGGGATAAGGGTGATATCTGGGACAGTGGTAAAATTAGTTCGGATCAATCGGTCCATGTGCCCTACAACGGCCCTGCATTGATATCCGGAAAAAGATACTATTGGAAAGTTCGTACCTGGGATGGCCATGGAAATCCTTCGCCATTCAGCGTCACCGCCTGGTGGGAGATGGGCCTTCTCTCTCCGGATGACTGGCAGGGTAACTGGATAGGCAATCAGATCATTCAGGAACAGCCCAAATCAGGTTGGCCCTGGGGATTTTGGATCTGGCATCCTGAAGAAAAAGAAGTCGATAAACAGGTGTTTTTCAGGAAGTCATTTGATATTCCTGCAGGAAAAATAATCAAAGAAGCAGTGGTCAAAACAACTGCGGACAATTATTTTACGTTCTACCTTAATGGCACTAAAATTGGAAGCGGTTCCAACTGGACCGAAATTTATGAATTCAAAATCAAACCATATTTACGAGAGGGAAAAAATCTGATAGCGGTTCAGGCGGCGAATAATCTGGGAGAAGTCTGTGGACTATTATTCAGCCTGAAAATGATCTATGATGATGATACCAGTATAATGATTAATTCAGATAAGACCTGGAAAACGGTAGCCACAAAGACAAATGACTGGAATACGGCTGTAGTGCTGGAAAAGAAATGGGGAAAGGTAAAGGTGCTCGGAAGTTATGAAGACTCCGACTGGGGACAAATCGATTCTGAAGATATTTACTATCCGCCACGTTCAATCATGGTACGGGATGATTTTCAGCTGAATAAAGATATTAGCCGTGGTCGGGCCTACATCACCGGACTGGGCAATTATATTATGTATATCAACGGAAAACGAGTGGGGAATGATATATTTACACCCGGTTGGACGGATTATCCGACCCGCATTCAATATCAGGTTTATGATGTAACCGCCCTGTTAAAAAAAGGTGATAATGCGATTGGTGCTTTGTTAGGAAATATGTGGTGGAGTGGCGGACTGGGATGGAGAGGAACTAAAACTTACAGCAAGGGCCCGCTGCGTTTTTTACTTCAGCTGGACATTGATTACAACGATGGTACGAAAGAACATATCGTTAGCAATCAAAATTGGAAATTCGCGGATTCACCGCTTATTGAAAACCATATCTATAATGGTGAGCTCTATGATGCCCGGCAGGAGAAAAAAGGCTGGGCAGAACCTGGATTTAATGATGATCGATGGGAAACGATAACTATTCAGGATAAAACAAAAGCGAAACTCGTCGTTCAACAGGGTCCGACGCTTCAGGTCACAGAAGAAATTCAACCGGCTACAGTTACCGAGGTAGATTCCGGAGTATACGTATTTGACCTGGGGCAGAATATGGTTGGCTGGGTAAAATTGAAAGTCAAAGGTCCGGCAGGTACCACCATCGTATTACGTTTTGCAGAAGTATTAAAGGATGACGGTAATATATATACGGAAAATCTGCGCGGAGCAAGAGCCACCGATACTTACATTCTGAAAGGAGATGGGACGGAAATCTGGGAACCACACTTTACGTATCATGGCTTCCGGTATGTTGAAATCACAGGATTTCCGGGGAAGCCCGGCAAAGATGCCATTACGGGCCGGGTTATTCACTCTGCACCACCGGTAACACTTCAATTTGCCTGTTCCAATGATCTCATTAATGCAATACACAAGAATATTACCTGGGGACAACGGGGCAACATGTACAGTGTTCCGACGGATTGTCCGCAGCGTGATGAACGTCTGGGGTGGATGGGGGATGCGCAGATATTTGCGCCCACCGCCAGTTACAATATGAATATGGCCCGCTTCTTCAGTAAATGGATGCACGATATCAGTGATTGCCAGGAGGACGATGGTGCTGTTTATGATGTAAATCCCGCTATCGTCGTTTCAGGACCAGCGAAACCTGGCTGGGGTGATGCTGTTGTGGTGGTACCCTGGGTGGTTTATCATTTTTATGGCGACAAGCGTATCATCGAAGAAAACTATGAGGCAATGGCCGCCTGGGTAGGTTATATGGAAAAAAACAGCAAGGGATATTTGTACGAAAGGAGCGGATACGGAGATTGGATTGCCGTCGTAGAATCTCCCAAGAAACCAATTGGTGCCGCATATTTCTATTACAGTACAAAACTGCTGGCCGAAATGGCGGGGATCATCGGTAAAAAGGAAGACGAAAAAAAATATAATGAAATGGCTTCAAAAATTGCCGAGGCCTATCAGAATAAATATTTTGACAAAAAAACCGGGCAATATGAAGGTGCCACACAAACCGCTAATTTGTTACCCTTGGCCTTTGGTATTACTCCGGCGGAATTAACCTCAAAAATAGTCGCCAATATTGTGAATGATGTGAAGGAAAAAGGCAATCATCCTTCCACCGGTTTTCTTGGTACCGCCTATATTTTACCCATGCTCAGTCAGAACGGAGAACATGAACTGGCCTATCGAATGGCCAGCCAGAAGACATATCCCTCCTGGGGTTACATGGTGGAGAAAGATGCAACAACCATTTGGGAATTATGGAACAGCGACACACAGGGACCGGGTATGAATTCCAGGAATCATTTTGCTCTTGGATCCATCGGCGAATGGTTTTATGCCTGGCTTGCCGGTATTCGCCCCGATCCGGAAGCATCTGGATTTAAACGGACCATTATCGCCCCACGACCTGCCGGTGATTTAACCTGGGCTGAAGGCAAATTTCAATCCATTTATGGAATGATACAATCCCGCTGGCAAATCAAGAATGGTCAATTAACAATGAATGTCTCGATCCCAGCCAATACGACCGCCCGGGTTCATATACCGACATTGCATAAGCCATGGTCAAGTATTACAGAGAATGGTAATCTGTTACTTAAGAAGGGGCAACCCATTGGCGAATCGGCAGAGATACGTCTGGTGGACAAAAATGATTCTGTAACGGTTTTTGAAATTGGATCAGGGAATTATTCGTTTGTCGCAGAATAGCAAGCACTGTTTCTGATAATAACCCACCCCGTCCCGCTAGCGCGGTCCACCCCTCCCTGTCCGGCTTTGCCGGACAGGGAGGGGCTGGGAGAGGGTTGGCAGCTAATTTTCACGAATTATTTTTATTCAATATTATAAATATTACTTGTGGAAATTCGTGCCAATCCGTGTAATCCGTGGACAAAAAATTTGTCGGCCCTGCATTTTTGTGGATTTTAGTGGTAAACTGGATAGATTTAGTATAAAAACTCTATGAGGCGTAATATGATTGACTATTTAGAAAAGACAAAAGCATATCTTAATGAAAAGCTCATTCCTTTCTGGGCAGCCCGGGCAGTGGAACCAACCTATGGCGGGTTTCAGACCAATTATGATAAAGATGGTAAACGTACCGATGTCACTGAAAAATCACTATTATCCCAGGCCCGTTGTATTTTTACTCTTTCCCATGCCATGCGCCTAGGATTTATGTGGCCGAATGGCAGGGAGAGTCTGCAGCAGGGTATTGACTTTTTATTTCATCACTTCAGGGATCCGGAATACGACGGTTATTACTGGATTGTTGAAGCAGATGGTCATCCGATCGATGATAATAAAATTATCTACGGCCATTCTTTTCTTATATACGGGCTTTCAGAATATGCGCTATTAACCGGAGACAAAACCGCAGAAAAGGAAGCAATCCGCCTTTTTGATATGCTTCAGGAAAGAGTAGTGGATAAAGAATATGGCGGTTATTTTGAACATTTTGATCGAAAATTTGAACCAAAACAAGCCCGGGGCGATATTGGGGTTCATAAATCTCTCGACGTGCATATGCATCTGATGGAAGCATTTACAACCCTTTTGGAACTCACCAAAGCCGGGAATCATAAAAAAGCTTTAGAGGATGTGATCGAACTGATATATGACAAAATGATTGACCCCGGTACAGGCACCGGTATTTCAATGTTTACACAGGACTGGACACCAATTGCCAATGTGGAACTCGATACCGTGTGGGGCCGTGATCGCTTTGATGAGGACGGTAAATCGACGGATATAACGTCGTATGGACATAATATTGAGCTGGCCTGGTTATATCTTCACGCCCAGGATATTTTAGGTATTCCCCGGGAAAAAAGTCTGGACCGGGTAATACCCATTTATGAACATACCTATCACCGGGGAATCGATTGGGAATTCGGTGGAATATTTGTAGAGGGACAGCGTGACGGAGAGCCAACAGAAGTAACCAAAGAATTCTGGCAACAGGCAGAAGCGATGGTTGGTTTTCTTGATGCCTATTTGCTGACCAAAAATCAGAAGTACCTGGATGCTTTTAAGAATGTTCATGATTTTGTATTTACAAAAAATATCAACTGGGATCTGGGTGAATGGTATGCATTGCTGAGCAGAGAAGGAAATTTAATCTGGGATTACATGGGTACCAGCTGGAAAGTTTTTTATCATACGGTGCGGGGCACCTGTCAGGTTATCAAAAAATTGGAAAAGGCGGTACAATTAAAGTAATTTTAGCTGTATATTTATTTAACCACGAAGCGCACGAAGTTTAAAAAAATTTAAGAGTATGTTTCGTCTCTATAAAAAAATAGTCTTTATAATGTCTTCGTGACCTTCGTGAACTTCGTGGTTGAAATATAAATCAACACGGAATGAGATTCTAAAAAGACAAGCAGCATTTTTTAAATTATTAAAATCATAAATGTTTTTTAAGATGTCCCATTGTAGGTGGTTCAGAGTATAATTATTTTAGTTTTAATCCGTGTTAATTCGTGTCAGTCAAAGCCTGATCCGGCGAAGACGGATAATCCGTGGACAAATTCTTTATTTGGTTGCAGCCAACGGCTGCGGTATGAATAGATCAGGTTAATATGATTAACTGCGTAAAGGCAACACCGAGAGAAGGAATAAAAAATAACCCAAATGAAATAAATTGAATAATAGGAGATTGTGTTATGGATGAACAAAAATCTAAAAAAGGAATATCCAGGCGTCAGTTCTTAGGCGGAATGGCGGCAACTACCGCTGCCTTTACCATTGTTCCCCGGCATGTATTGGGTGGCAAAGGATTTACATCGCCAAATGATAAACTTAATATCGCTGTCATTGGCGCCGGCGGAAAAGGCCGATCCGATATGTACGAAGTGAGTACCGAGAATATCGTTGCCTTATGTGATGTGGACGACAGAAAAATGACTGAAACCTTACAACGAACCAGAGAAGATGAAAACAGGCAGGATCTGGCAAACGTTTTGGAGAAGGCGCCTAAATATAAAGATTTTCGCGTCATGCTCGATAAAGAAAAGAATATTGATGCCGTAACTGTCAGTACCCCTGATCACACACACGCTGTTGCTGCTATGGCGGCTATGCATAGGGGATTACATACCTTTGTTCAAAAACCTCTCACCCATTCGGTTAAAGAGGCACGGATACTGCGAGACGCGGCAAAAAAGGCCGGCGTTATTACCCAGATGGGTAACCAGGGACATGCGGGAGAAGGTATTCGTCTTATCGCCGAATGGCTTGCAGATGATGCTATCGGCCAGGTAGATGAAGTATATTGCTGGACAAATCGCCCGGTATGGGAAACCGGAATGGATCGCCCAAAGGAAATCCCATCCGTACCACCGGAAATGGATTGGGTATTATGGTTGGGCCCTGCTCCGTTTCGTCCCTATCATCCGGTATATGCCCCCTGGAGCTGGCGTGCCTGGTGTGATTTTGGTACCGGTGCTCTGGGTGATATGGGTGCTCACATTTTCGATATACCTTATCAGACCCTAAAACTTGAATATCCAACAACCATACAAGCCAGTTCGACTAAATTTAATGGTGATAGCTGGCCGGTTGCTGAAGTTATACGATATGAATTTCCAGCTCGTGGTAAAATGCCCCCGGTCAAATTTACCTGGTATGACGGTGGAATGATGCCACCTCGTCCTGAGGAATTAGAACCGGGTCGGCGGATGGGCGATTCCGATGGGGGTGTCCTCTATCTCGGTAAAAAAGGTAAAATCATGTGTGGATGCTACGGAAGTAATCCACGGATTATTCCCGAAACAAAAATGAAAGCCTACAAACAGCCTGCGAAAACTATCCCGCGCTCCCCTGGTATTCATCAGGAGTGGGTCCAATCCATTAAAAAAGGGGTGCAGGCTACATCAAATTTTGATTATGCCTCAAAGCTGGTTGAAACCATGATGCTGGGAAACATTGCTGTTCGTTTGGCTGATAAAAACATGCCCCTTGAGTGGGATGGCAAGAAGGGTGAGATTACCAATTTACCAGAGGCAAATGAATTCCTTATCCGACCCTATGCTAATGGTTGGAGCCTGTAATCTCCGATCTTTTCAATGAGTTTTAAAAAAAATTAACAAGCTAATTTTAGATAAGAAAAGACGTCCTTCCCGGACGTCTTTCTTTTTTGCTCATTTGAGATGAAAATGACGACTCTAATATCGTCATTGCGAGCGTCAGCGAAGCAATCTCATAGTTTATTTTAGAATAATATCTCTAATTATTAGAATAGTATTATATTGTAGCAGGAATTGATTTATATGGCCAGAATTAAACTTAATATGCCGGAAAAATATCTGTTCAGCACACAAATTCCAATCAGGATTACAGATATCAATTACGCCACCCATTTGGGAAATGATTCACTATTATCCATTATTCATGAAGCCCGTGTTCAATTTTTTAAACATTTGGGTTATACAGAAATGGATGTCGAGGGTACTGCGACCATGATGGCCGATGTGGTTATCGTTTATAAATCTCAAAGTTTTTACGGTGATGTTTTAACCATAGAGATCGGCGTTGATGACATTTCAAAAAAAAGTTGTGATCTTTACTATCGTGTAGTAAATGATAATAATAAAGTGGTCGCTCTGTCTAAAACCGCGATTGTTTTTTTTGATTTTCAGACGCAGAAACCGGTGCGGATACCTACTGAATTTATAAAAAAAATTCAAGGATAATATCAGAAGCAAATTCCCACAATTTTATCAATAATAACTATAGGAATTGGGAACTGGAAATTTGGAATTCGTAATTCGTAATTTATATAATTTTGGATTATCCATCATGCCGGCTCATGTTTTGTCTTGCCTTTACACGCTCCACACTTTTCTTATATCCTTATACCTTATACCCTATACCTTTAGACGCATTGCAATGCGTCTCTACCTTATACCTTATACCTATAAGGCGAATCTCGATGCGCCGCTACACGCTTTTCGTTCCACGCTCTTCGCTTAACGACTAATGTTCCCCATACCTCTTCTCTCCGGCAGTAATTTTTATCGGTAAGATATTCTGTGCGGGTGGTAATGGACAGGTGGCATAAGGGGTAAAAGCACAGGGAGGATTATACGCTTCATTAAAATCAATGGTTGTCTGACCATCTTCCCCGGGCATTTCAACATATAAAAAGCGACCGGCCCCGTATGTTTCATCATTATTTGTCCTGTCGGCAAAAATTATGAACAGTTTTTTATCCCCGGGTTCAGCGATCGGGTCCAACTGATATTTTATATTGTCAATCGTAAAAACCAGAGCGCCGGGAGAAGTTTCTTCTGATACGGTACCTAATATATTCGGTACCTCAATTTTTTTCGGTGGATGATAGGGCTCCAGCTTTGCCGGGATCCGCCAGGCAATATCAATAGCATAATTCTCAATCCCTTCGAAATTCCTGAGATAGGGACTCGCACGATCACGCAAGCGGATGCCGTATCGATTGCCCCTTTGAATAACAAACCAGCTCAATGAGTCCAATGTAAGAATCGTTGGCTTACCGCTTATATCAGGATCCATCTCCATAGTGGCAATCTTCTGATCCTCCACAAGAACATTTACATCATTGTCAATCTCGGTCCATATTTTTCCTTTCTGCAGATGTATGGAACCGATATACTCCGGCGAACGTCCGGCAGGAAACTTAATATCATTAGCAGGATTACTTCCGTAAGTATTTTCCCCTTCCTTCAGCCAGTACAATCCGGACAGACTTAACCAACCGGTTTTCGAAGTAAGCGCTTGAATCCGTTTTGCATGCCATGCTTCGATTTCTGCAATATAAGCCGCCTCTTCTTTTGATATCTGTGGGGATTCACCACAGTGGTAAAAAACAACAGCTAAAAATACCACTGTTATTATCCGGTACAGGAATGGTTGAAATTTATACTGATATCTCAATGACAAATTCCTTTCTTTTATAAAATTTTCCATTGCCCCACTTCAGTCGGTAAAATTAAAAAAATAATCGATTAACTTCCATAAACAGGTATGCCATGGTATTCTGACTAATTATTTAATAACGGGGTTAAGAATTACTGTATCATTCTCTTTGTTTGATGAGGATAATTTTTTACATTTAACTTTTTTATAGGTGTTGTCAAAAATTTTATAGGGTAGTGTCAAATTTTGCATGAATAAATGAAAGATTGAAAATAGAAATAAACCACCACGCCAGTCGGCGGGCAGGCAGAGGCCTCAGAGATATACTCTGTGCCCGCCAGCGGGTAGCCTGCCCGCCCTTTGTGGCGGGGATCCGCCTACCGGCCTTGAAACTCTTAAAGAATATCCTTTAAAAGATGGTACTGAGAAATATACCCTGGACAATGGCCTGGAAGTGATCCTGCATGAAGATCGCTCCGATCCGATCGTAGCCGTTGCCATCCTTTATCATGTTGGATCCAATCGCGAGGAAAAAGGACACACCGGTTTTACGCATTTGTTCGAGCATATGCTTTTCCAGGAATCGCAGCATGTTGGTCAGGATCAATTTTTCAAGAATATCCAGGATGCCGGTGGAACCCTTAACGGTGGAACCTGGGAGGATGGGGGAGGGTCAGAATTTAATTTTTTTTTGCAGCATTATGTTGCGCTATGTATCACAAGCAATAGGAAGCGGCGGAAAGTACCCGCCGCTTTATCTATGATAAAAATTATAATCGTTGTACTGCAGCCACCAAAGCTTCTGTTGTTAAACCAAAATGTTCCCATACTTCCCGATGCCCTTCAGAAGGAGCAACCCGGGGATCCTTAATACCTAAATGTTCCAGAGGAATATTATACCCATAGGCAGCACCCGAGATCAGTCCTGCAAACCCAGCCAGTCCTGTTGCCCGTGTTCCGATAATTCCATCTTCGATTGTGATAATACCTTCGTTATATTTTGTAAAAATATCAGAAAGCTCATCGACGGCCAATGGTAACCCATTGACGATAAATACATCGACTTTTTCCCCTCTTTCCTTTAACAGATTGAAGGCCTCTTCTGCAATAAAGGCAGGAGCACCGAAAGCCAGAATGGCTTTTGTGGCGCCGTCAACCGACCGGTATTGGGTTATGGGTTTCCATGGAGAATCGGCTTCCCATAACGGGGTATCTTCACCTTGTTTGGTCAGGATCGGCAAATTATCACGGGGAATACCGACGATATGCCCCCCGTAATGTGCAGCCAGATCGCGTATGGCAATAAATGCCGCCCGGGCGTCTGCCGGGGCATAAAAACGATGCAAATAGGGCATATAGGTCAGTGCCAGATTGATCCAGTCCAGGCTCCAGCCCGAGAAGTGATCGCGCCCGGTACAGGATCCGACATGTGATAAATGAAAGGTAACGTTTAATCCTTCATTTACACCGTTTAAATTGCGCTGATAGCGCCACATCTCAAATCCTTCCCTTGCGATACCTTCAAAAAAGGCAGCAAAGGTGGAAAATACATTTAATTGCGGACGATAGGAACTCATCGCCAGACCATTGGCCATCAGAGCTGAAGCCTGCTCTTCAATACTCATCTCAAATGTATGATCTTTCGGTAGCAACTTTTTTGCCGAACCCAGTTTAGTGGAAGCATCCAGATCACAACTGACAATGAACATGTTATCCGGAAATGACTTTGCGACCGCTGCATATCCTTTATCTACGCCGGCCCGTGGACTGACATTTTTGCCGGGTTTGGGCAGGTCAATTTCATTGAGGGCGCTCTCTGTGAGGACCAGATTTTCTGAACCCGGGGCTGGTCTGGATCTGGTAATAACAGATTTCTTTGGTTCTTTATATATTTCATCCAGGGCAGATTTTTGATTTTCTGAATAGGTTAACATGGGATTTTGCAGTACCTGATCGGCATCTCTCCCCAACATATGCCCATCATGGTGCCCTTTCCCCCCTTCAAGGTCGTTGACTAAAAAGACGCAATCGAGCATGGGCCCGACATCGCGATAGCTCATTAAAGAGCCGGGGATCCAGATTTCTTTATCCATCGAAACATTATTTTTTTGGGCATACTCTTTTATCTCACCCACAATGTTATACATTTTCGCCAAGGTATTCAGATTTACTATCTCACTGTCTGACGAAGAATACCCTGCCGGATAGATCATTGAGGGTATTCCGGACTTACCTAATGCATAGGCCTCCCGGTAAGCACTGTATAATGATTTTGAATCATGCAAACTGGCAATTTCCAGTATTTTTATCCCCAATGAGGCGATGATCGGACGGGGATCCTTATCCATGACCTGGCGATTAGATCCGGATAATTGTATACCATTTCTATGCATGATAAAGGTAACAGGCGCCTTGTGCAGATCCGCGGCATTAAATCCATTAAGGGCTTGTCCGGAAATCCATCCCGCATCACCACAATGAGTGATTACCATGGTATCCCTGCCATTAATCGCTTTATTTCCTAATGCCTGTCCAACTGCCACCGGGATCATAACACCCAGTCTCCCACCATTTAACTGCGTGCCTCCTGGTACCCAGGAAACATGACCGGGGATTTCCAGTCCACGTCGAAATTTTTCTATGACATCTGTCTCTTCAAGAAAACCATAGGTAGACAAAGAAGCATAGTAACCAACACTGGTGTGGGCATTTTCAATTGTATATTCGATATTTTTATAATCGGTTACCGCCAGGGTCATAATGAAGGCTGAGATCAGGTCCAATCCACCACCCAGGTGGTCCAATTCATTAATTTTTGCCAGCGACGCCAGTGTCAGAATGGCAGTTCTGGCAGATTTTATTTCTAACCCTTCTAACACGAGCTGCTGCTTTTCAGTAAGTTTTTCCTGATTGCTTAGGTTTAGAGAGAAAGGAATCACTTTTGATTCAACCCGGGTACCTAAATATCGGGCTGAATCAAGCAACCGCGCGTCCTTATTTTTTTGCGCTTTTAATAGCACATCATCATTCTTAAACATTTATAACTCCTTAATAAAAATTATGTCGTGTGAAATTTAACCACCCGTCTGCGCCGGGCAGGCAGAGCACACAGAGTAAATATTTAATATTTATTGACTTAAAGAATTTATTCCTCACCCCTCTCTGTGATCTCCTAAAAACCACTCCTTTAATTCCATCTTTTTATCTTCCAACTTTAAAATTGATTACAGGTCCAACTCAAATATTCTATACCCTTAGAAATAATTACAACTGAGTATTATCATAGCTCTTGCCCAAGCTAAGGAAGAATCTCTAAAGCATAACATTCTATTTTCTCAATATTATCTTTATATGAATATTCTTTATGAGTTTCACGCCGGTAGGCGGATCCCCGCCAAAGGGCGGGCAGGCTACCCACTGGCGGGCACAGAGTGATCCTCTGTGGCCTCTGCCTGCCCGCCGACTGGCGTGGTGGTTTTGCTTTTGTTATTCTTTTTTCAATTATTCATGTCCCGATTTAATCGGGATGACACTTCCAAAGATTATTTACCTACAATTTCAAGCGCCAAATTTCATGATCCGCCCGGCGGAAGCCAGAGCCTCCAGGATAATATTCTTCATCAGCATTCTTCCCAAACCGCCCTGGCCACATTGCATTTCACCAAAAGAAGAGGTATGATCAATCCGGCCAAATCCGTTGCGGCAATGCAGAAGCGCCGGGACTGGATGCCAGCTGTGAGATTTCATAACAGCAGGTGTGGAATGATCCCCGGTGATCACCAAAACGTCCGGATTCAGCTGATCCAGTTTTTTTACCCAGGTATCAACTTCTTCAATTACTTTAACTTTTGCCTCAAAATTGCCATCCTCACCATAACTATCGGTTTTTTTGAAATGAATAAAGAAAAAATCATAAGTGTCATAATTTTCGGCCAGCTGTTCATACATAGCATCATAGGTTTCGGGGCGGGGCAACACATCCATCCCGACCAGACGGGCCAAACCCCGATACATCGGGTATTGAGCAATGGCAGCACATTTTATCCCGAACCTTTCTTCCATGGTCGATAATGGTTCATGTTTGGCAAATCCCCTGGCCAGAATAAAGTTTGCCGGCTGATCATTTTTGAGAATCTCTTTTGCTTTTACAAGAAATTCATTGATGTATTTGGCTGCCTTTTTGGAGGGTTCATCCTTCCCTTCGGCAATCAATGATGGGACTCCTGTTTTTTGCGAGTCGGTATCGTTGATATTACCGCCCAATCCTTCACCACGAATAACCAATAAAGCCCGGTGTTCCGACTCGGTGCGCAAAAAAAATTCAATGCCGTCGGAAAGAGATATTGACTCCTGTAATTTTTTACAGAGTTTTTCATTCAGATCCGAAGAAATCCTTCCTGCCCGGCGATCCGTAACATTTCCATCAGAATCAATCGTACAAAAATTTAAACGGGCACAAACATCTCTGTCTGTTACCGGAAAATCGACACCAAGAGCAGACAGAATACCACGTCCCACATTATCTTCTACCGGATCATAACCGAATAAAGCCAGATGGGCCGGTCCGGAGCCAGGCGTTATACCGTGTCCAATAGGATCCAGTAATCCCAGAATACCTTCTGCTACCAGTTTATCCATATGGGGTGTGTTTGCCGTCTCTAATTCGGTTTTTCCACCAACCACTTTAGGTAATCCGCCCAAACCATCCATAATGAGATAAATTATTTTTGAATCATTTTTTGTAATCAGTTTACGTAATACTTCCTGTTCCATCGAACAACTCCTTCTTATCTTATGAGTTACGCTATTAAAGCCAAAAACTTTGTTTTTTCCGCCGCGGCGCCGCTCACCTCTGGCGGGGGCAGGGATCGCCGGGGCGATTAGCAAAGATTTTATGATGAAGCTAATACCAATCATGGAATTTTTCTAATGACCCACCCCGTCTCGCTGCGCTATGAATAAATCAGGTTAAATATTATATTATAATTTTTAATACTAAAATAACGTTGATTTACTTGTAAATCTTATAGAAGTTAAAGATAATGTCCATTTGATTCAACCGCTTTTAAGCATGTAAATTTTCCTGATGGCTATTCGAATCGAAAATAAAAAAGTTCAACTCTCTGTCGGTGACCTTGTCCGTTTAAATACAAAATTCAGAAAAGTACTTTCCGCTTTTCCCCTGCCGCAACGTGGGATACTTGGCAGACAAGCCCAAATAAAAACCCAGCAGCGTCGATCAGAATCCTATGGAATTTTTCATCACGAATACAGGGTTCATCATATTTTCACCTACAAAGGTTATGAATTTGAAGTCCAGGGAAGGATTGATGGTCTTTACGAAATATCCCGGTGGGTTGAAGTGGAAGAAATAAAATCAGTGGTTCTATCCGCAAAAGATTTTAAAACACTGAAAATTGAAGACTATCCTGAATTTGCAGAACAAGTACTGATTTATTGCTACCTTCTGTATCAAGAAAAAGAGCAAATGGGGATACAGCCGATTCTAACTCTGGTAAATATCGTTAATGATAAATTAAAAACCTTTCGCCTTTCATTCAGACCCGGGGAAATTAAAACAATAATTGAACAGCGCTTCCGGCAGATCATTGAAAGTGTAAAAAGTAAGGATAATATATTTCAGACGCGCTTAAATCAACTGGACAAAACAAGATTTACACTGGCAGAGAAAAGGAACCAGCAAGAAGAAGTGATGACGACATTCAGTCAGTGCCTGGAAAATAATGAACATTTGCTTGTTTCTGCCCCTACCGGAACCGGGAAAACGGCAGCCGTTCTCTATCCTGCCATCCAATATGCTATAAAAAACAGAAAACGGATTGTGTATCTGACCTCTAAAACAACCCAACAGGCAATGGTTCGGGATACGCTTCAACCGCTCATTAATGATGGTCTGGATCTCAGTATCAGCTTTCTCCGTGCTGCTAAGAATATGTGTGCGAATGATATATTCTTCTGCCACGAAGATTACTGTCCCTATGCAAAATATTACCAGGAAGATATAATAAGAAATCATTTATTAACTGAATTAAAAAAGGAAAAACTATTATATCCTGATATCGTCTTCGAACGTGCCCGAAAATATAAACTCTGTCCGGTTGAAGTCATGCTTGATGCGGCGACAGGCGCTGATATTCTTGTTGGTGATTACAATTATCTATTTGATCCCCGTACCCAACTACGTAGGATTTTTAATGAATATAATCTCCAGAACTGGATCCTGATCATTGATGAAGCCCATAATCTGTATCCACGTACGATGGCTTCCCTCTCTCCGCAGATTAAAAGACAAACTCTGACCGGGCTTCTCCCGATTATAATAAATAAAAAATTGAAACTATATCGAACCCTGAAAGAATCATTGTTGACTATTGAACAGCTTTTTGAGTCCCTTCAACAAGAAGGAGAAATTCAGCATAGCAATCAGAGATTTTACATTCTTGAACTGGATATCCAAGCCTGGCAATCCGCCTTTCGAAATTTTGAGTTCGCCTTTATTAAATATATCATCTTCAAAATAAGAAAAAACCTCTTCATTTTAGATGATCCGCTTGACTTTTTCTATTATCAATTCCGTGCTTTCCTGCAAATTGCTGAAATTCAAGACAGGGCATTTACTATTTTTTATGATGCCATTCAGGGAGGCATTTTAAAAATTCAATGTTGTGATCCATCGGAACACATAAATGGCATCATTCAAAAATTTCATTGTGTGGTCGGTATGTCTGCCACCCTTGACCCGATTCAATATTACAAAAAAATCCTTGGATTTCCCGATGAACGTACCCGTTTGCTTGAAGTATCTTCTCCTTTTCCGAATCGAAATCGCCAGATTGTCATTATTCCCAATATATCCACCTACTATCGGCAACGCTCTGACTTATTTCCACGATATGCCGAAATTGTCAGGGAGATCATTTCTCTGAAACAGGGTAACTATATTGTTTTTTGTCCGAGCTTCGAATTTCTGCAGACACTGGTTTTATTCCTCGGGCTAACCCAATCGGAAATTATATTGCAGCGGCCGCAAATGTCGGACGAGGAACGCGATCAACATATCTCTCTCTTGAAAGAAGGCAAAAATCCCAAGTTATTACTGGCTGTTATGGGGGGTATTTTTTCTGAGGGTATTGATTTCAGCGGTGATATGTGCATCGGCGTTATTATTTTTAGTCCGGGGATACCACCGATATCTTTTGAGCGCGAACTGATACGTCAATACTATGACAATAAGTTCGGTCACGGTTCCGATTATGCTTATATATATCCGGGACTTAATAAAGTTATCCAATCAGCCGGTCGGCTGATACGATCAAATCAAGACCGGGGTATTATTGTTCTGGCCGGGGAGCGCTTCGCTGAAGAGGAGATTAATCAGTTATTTCCCGCTTACTGGTTTGAAAAGAAAGGAGATATCGTAATCACAGATAAATATACGCAGAGCATCAAAGAATTCTGGAAAAGGTTTGAGAAGTAGGAACTGGCCCCGATAAAGACGTTGCCC
>CAZBBC010000072.1:0-21264 GCA_964489835.1 uncultured Calditrichota bacterium | reverse complement strand
AAGAGAGGGATTTAGGGTGAGTTCTTTAAATTAAGTCTCTATGTTTATTAAATCTCTAAACCATATATTATTCCGGTAATAATTGCTAATGATCAAAGTTTTAACCGGACATTCATGTAAAAAAGTAAAAATATAAAACCGATGGAAAGCTACACAATATTAGCTATTGCAACGATTATATCTTTTCTTCTAACCTATCGGATTCGTGGATTTGCTATAAAACACAGAATTGGCACAGTACCTGATGAACGTAAAGTCCATCTGGGCTTTGTCCCTCAAATGGGCGGTTTAGCCCTGTACTTAGGTGCTGTAACCGGTCTTTTGATCGCGTTTTTCTGGAAAGAATATTACTGGCAGATGTTTACCCTTAAATATGCGGGTATCCTGACTGGTGCCACACTAATGTTAATCGCCGGGATGATCGATGATGTCCGGGGATTGAGTGCCCGTCAGAAATTCATCCTCCAGATTCTGGCTGCTACTCTTGTTATTTACTCCGGTTGTAAAATTGAGACAATTATTAATCCATTCGGCGATCCACTGCAACTGGGTGTCTTTTCAATCCCTCTTACCTACCTGTGGTTAATCGGTATCACCAATGCCCTGAATCTTCTTGATGGTCTTGACGGATTGGCTGCCGGCGTCAGTCTGCTGGCTCTCGCGACTTTTTCCGTGCTTGCTTATCAGCAACAGGATTGGATGACTTTCGGTATTGGTCTGGCATTTATCGGTGGTATATTAGGATTTTTATATTTCAATTATCATCCTGCCAGTATTTTTATGGGTGATACCGGCTCACTCTTTCTGGGCTTTCTTATCGCTGCGATTGCGGTGAAAGGATTACAGAAATCAGAAGGTAATATAAGTCTTCTCGTCCCAATTATCACATTGGCTGTTCCGATTGGGGATACGGTGTTGGCTTTTTTCCGCCGCCTCAATAAGGGACAGCATCCATTTAACCCGGATAAGGATCATCTCCACCACCGCTTGCTTTTCCTCGGCCTTTCGCATCGGCAGGCCGTACATATTATTTATCTGTTCAGTTTTCTGTTTGGTCTGGCCGCCTATCTCCTGGCGACAGAGACTGGATTGATCGGTGCGCTGGTTGTACTTTTGATTTTTTTAATCGCTGTTTTCAGTCTTTACCGGTTGGGGTATCTGGAAGCACAGAAAATTAAAACATATGTTGGTGAACAAACCATTATTCAAGTAAAAAAGGAAATGGCGCCTCTCTCGATGCGCAGATTCTGGCATAAATTCTTGTTGGTTTGTTCGGATGTGTTTTTTTTAAATCTCGCATTACTGACCACCTATGGTATTCGTTTCCATACCGGGCTTTTTGGAGATGGTTCTTTCCTATCGATGGAATATTATCTCACTTCCGGCATCTGGCTTTTACTGACTATTTTTTTTATTCTTCTTTTTGCTTTAAATGGATTATATAGTATGCGCTGGGATATTTCCCGTTTTGATAAAGTGATCAGAGTAAGCCGGATCATTATATTTGGGGCGATTATACTCTTTCTTGCCACTCTTGATCCGGAAAAAGTTTTCACAGCCACCCGTCTGAATATTCTTTTTTACGCTGGTATTTTGATTATTTATGTGAATTTCGGCCGGTTAGTAATCATCTATATAGAAAAAAAACTGATTGCTCTGGAATATGCATTTCATCATACGCTCCTGGTAGGGACCAGTACAAAAGCAAAAAAGATTCTCGAAGAAATTAAGGGAAATCCGCATCTTCTATATCAGCTGGATGGTGTGGTAGCTGCTGCTCCTCCGAAAAGAAAGATTGATGATCTTCAATATTTGGGAGATTATAAGCAGATCTCTAAAATTATACGCGAGAAAGGAATTGAAGAAGTAATCATTGCGGTTGAAGAGCAATCTCCGGATGAAATACTAAATATTGTTGCCCATGGTGAAAATATGCGTGTATCTTTTAAAGTGATTCCTGAGATGTATGATGTTATATCCGGATTAAAGACAGAAGAAATACTCGGGCATCCCCTGATCAAACTTTTTCCGGCACATATGTTACCCTGGCAATGGCTCCTGAAACGACTTCTGGATTTCTTTATTGCCAGCATAGGTTTGGTAATATTGCTCCCTGTATTTATCGTGGTCATTTTGATCCAAATGTTCTATGGAATACGGCCAATCTTTACTATTGAGGATCGTGTCGGCCGAAATGGTAAAATTTTTGGGCAGGTTCTCTTAAACAAAGGACCGCAGGAACAGAAATTGAGTAAAATATTATCTGGCACCCATTTATATCGGTTTCCACAGTTATTAAATGTATTGATGGGATCATTGTCTCTGGTTGGTCCACAGGCAGAATCGAAGGAAACAATCGAAAAATTACGCCGGCGCATTCGATTTTATAACCGCCGGTTTATGATTCGGCCCGGTATTACCGGCTGGGCTCAGCTAAAAGTTCCCGCTTCCTCAAAAATAGAAGTAAAAACTGAACAGTTTCGCCAGGATCTGTTTTATCTGGAAAACATGTCATTAATATTTGATATAAGAATTATCGTCAGGGCAGTTCTAAAATTTTTAGTGCAAAGATAAAATGGAAGAAAAAATAATACTGTCGATTATCATTGTTAATTATAATGTACGTGATTTCCTTATGCACGCCCTTGAGTCCATTCAAAGCGCTTTGAAAAACATTTCACATGAAATATATGTCGTCGATAATGCATCGGTTGATGGCTCGGTCGAAATGGTTAAAAACCGATTTTCACAGGTGAAGATTATCACGAACTCACGGAACATTGGGTTCGCTGCTGCCAATAATATGGCCATAAGGGAATCAAGCGGTGAATATATTGTGATGATAAATCCGGATACGGTTGTCCAGGAAGATACATTCAGCTCCTTAATCAGATTTATGGAAAATAATCCCGGTACCGGGGTGGCAAGCTGTAAGATCCTTAATCCTGACGGCAGTTTTTCTATAGATTCCCGCCATAGTATTCCCACCCCGATGACAGCGTTTTGGAAACTGATTGGATTAAATCGATTATTCCCAAAAAACAAAGTATTTGGTCGCTATAATTTAACTTTTCTTGATGAGAACATTACGAACTGCGTTGATGCCATTTCAGGATCATTTATGTTTATTCGCCATCAGGTTATTGAAGATGTCGGGCTCCTGGATGAGGATTATTTTATGTATTGTGAAGATGTTGATTACTGCTATCGTGTCAATAAATCCGGATGGAAAATTTATTATGTCCCTGAATCAAGTATTATTCATTATAAGGGAGAAAGTACAAAGAAAAATAATCTGGATTATGTTATCAATTTTAACCGGTCGCTCTACATATTTTATAAAAAACATTTTCATAAGAAATATTTTGCATGGGCAGGCTGGATTATTGTGCTCGGTATTTTTTTTCGTGCGGCTTTCATATATGTAAAAATTTTTTTTATCACTCATTTTTCATTCATTTTGGATTTATTTCTGATAAATATGATGATTTTACTGACATTTTTTATCAGATTTGAGTTAAAATCCGGATTCACTTTTAACGATTTTTTTAATCATTATATTGTAATCAACCTTCTGGCCACCGGTATTTTTTCCGGTGTCGCGTTTTCACTGGATCTATACCGTAAATATAAATTTTCTTTGGTCGGGATTCTCAGAACAAATATTGCCACCTTTTTTATACTTTCAGGGCTTGTCTTTTTTATGAAAAAATTCGCTTTTTCACGAATGGTCGTGATCATCTCTGCATTGTTTAGTACGGTTTTTATGATTGGATGGCGAATACTTATCAGACAGTACTGGCATGGTGCCCAAAGTATGCTGAGTAAGAATATTTGGCAAAAGAAGACTGTGCTCGTTGGTACTGATAAAAGTACTGAAAATTTGATAGATAAAATGAAGCATTATGTCAGAACCGGCTTTGACCTGATCGGTCTTATAACGCTTACTCCTGAGAATGTAGGACAGAAGATCAAGGGAATACCTGTCGTGGCAACTCTGGATAAAATGACCGATTATATTCGAATGGAAAAAGTTGATCAGGTCATTTTCTCAACGAACAGCATATCTTACGAAATGATTATAAAAACAATGTCAAAAATCGGAAATAGCGGTGTCGAGTATAAAATCGTTCCCAGGGATCTGGAAGTGATCATTGGCAGAGCCAGTGTAGAGCGATTCACAGATTACCCGTTGATCGATATCGATTATGCCATTGGCAAAGCCTATAACCGGGTCATGAAACGGGCGCTGGATCTCTTTCTTTCAGCTTCTATTCTAGTACTCTCGGCCCCTATCTGGATCAGTATGCTACTCATTCGCTGGAAAAAGATGCGGCATATCCCGATCTGGGGGGAAACGGGAGAAAAATTGAACATCTCTCAATATAATAATAAACCGTTAAAGGGCTGGTTTAATAAACTGCAGCTGATCTTTTATATTTTTATCGGCCGTTTGTCATTTGTGGGTGCTCCGATAAGACAACTTACCGATAAACAACCACTTTACTATTATAAACCGGGATTATTCGGATTATTGCAGCTAAATTACTCGCGAATTGCAAGTAAAGAGGAAGAGGAAAGATACGAACTTTACTATTTAAAGAATCAAAACATCTGGCTCGATCTCGAGATTATATTAAAGTCCTTATTCCACCGTTCCAGATAGGATTTGCTCCACTGGGGAGTGTTCATTAAATTTAGTTAAACTCTTGATCGCTCTCACGCAACGACGCTGACCCTCCCCCATCCCCTCCCTGTCCGGCTTTGCCGGACAGGGAGGGGTGTCGACCCCGCCTCAGGCGGGGGAGACGGGGTGGATAATCCGTGGACTATTTTTTTCTTTGATTGCAGCAATATGCTGCGGTATGAATAAGTAAGGACAATTATAAAAGGATTCAAATGTTGGATTTAAAATTCATCCGGGAAAACCCGGAGATGGTTAAACGGGGTGTCCAATTAAAAGGTGAAAATTGTGATATCGATAGGCTTATTTCGCTGGATAGTGAAAGACGTCAAATGATTTTTAAAGGTGAGCAGTTAAAAAAGGAGCGGAATGAGAACAGTAAAAAAGTTGCTGATTTAAAAAAAGACAAAAGGGATGCTTCGGGTCTCATCAATCGTACAAAGCAAATATCAGATGAAATTAAAAAGATCGATGATAAGCTCTCCGGCCTTGAAGAGAATATAAAATATGAGTTGGATCGTATACCCAATTTACCTCATCCATCAGTGCCAGAGGGAGAAAGTTTCGATGACAATGTCGAAATTAAATCATGGGGGGATATACCAAATTTTGATTTTGAAATACTGGATCATCTGACACTTGGGGAAAGATTGGATATTCTTGATTTTAAACGTGGAGGTAAAATAAGTGGCAGCGGGTTTCCGGTTTATAAAGGACGGGGAGCCGGGCTTGAGCGGGCATTAATAAATTTTATGCTCGATGTTCATGTTAATGAGCATCACTATACGGAAATATTTCCTCCTTTTCTTACCAATCGTATGAGTATGTATGCTACCGGGCAGTTACCAAAACTGGAAGAAGACATGTATCTGGCGGAAAAAGATGATATGTTTTTAATTCCAACCGCCGAGGTACCCCTTACAAATTTGCACCGTGATGAAATTCTTCCAATGGAAAAGTTACCTGTTAAATATGTTGCCTATTCCGCCTGTTTTCGTCGAGAAGCCGGATCTTATGGAAAAGAAACGAGAGGATTTCTGAGGGTCCATCAATTTAACAAAGTGGAACTGGTAAATTTTACTTTACCGGAAGATTCATATAATGCCCATGAACAGATACTCCGGGAGGCGACAAAAATTCTCGAATTACTGGAGATTCCATACCGCGTACTTACGCTTTCTACCGGAGATCTGAGTTTTGCAGCCGCGAAATGTTATGATATTGAAACCTGGTCACCTGCGGAGCATAAATGGCTGGAAGCATCCAGCGTGAGTAATTTTGAAGATTTTCAGGCACGACGGGCAAACATCCGATTCAGAAGGAAACAGGACAAATCGCTGGAATATGTTCACACGTTAAATGGATCGGGCTTGGCTACCTCGCGCTTAATGGTCTCCCTAATGGAAAATAATCAGACCGATGAAGGCACAATTATTATCCCTCCCGTGCTTCGACCATATCTCAAAGGTCTTGATATTATCAAGAGGGATTATTGATGATTCGGACCGCATTTACAATGATCACAGTAATCGTGGTTACCTCTGTTGTCTCTTTCCTGTGTGTCGTATTTAGTGTTTTCGGTTCCTACTCAAAGATTATTAATTATTTGGCCAAATTCTGGACCCGCTCAATCCTTTTCTCTGCAGGTGTCAAACTGGTAATAGAGGGGTTAGATAAAGTCGATAAAAACAAAAGTTATATTTTTATCGGAAATCATCAGAGCCATTTCGATGTTATGGCTGTATTCAGCGTTCTTCCTCTCAAGGCTCGTTTTATGGCTAAAAAGGAATTATATAAAATACCATTGTTTGGATGGGCACTCGCCGCGACTGGTACTATCAAGATTGATCGTTCAAATAGGGAAAAGTCAATCGTATCAATGAATAACGCTCTTGAAAGAATTAAACAGGGAGTATCGATTGCTATTTTTGCCGAAGGCACACGTAGTAAAGATGGCAGTATTAATGCATTTAAAAAGGGAGGATTTGTTTTGGCTATTAAGGGAGGCATTCCGATTGTTCCGGTATCTGTTTCCGGCAGTCGATTTATTCTCCCTAAACACAGTCTCAAAGTTAAACCAGGTAAAATAAAAATGGTTTTTAGTGATCCCATAAATACGAGGAAATATTCCTATCAGGATCGGGAGAAACTGAGTGAGTTAACACGTAGCATTATCCTGAAAAATTTTGATAAAAACTATAATGAAAGCTAAATATGTCACATCCCAATCTGTTTATCCTTAACCACCCCTTAATTCAGCAGAAACTCTTTCATCTTCGAGATAAGCATACGGATCCTCTTAATTTCAGAAACTTGCTCGATGAAATAGGCGCGCTGATGGTATATGAAGTTACTCGAGGATTGCCGATGGATAAAAAAGAAGTGGAAACGCCTATGGAACATACTTCCGGATTTGTTCTTTCAAAAAAGGTGACCCTGGTACCGATATTACGTGCCGGTTTAGCGATGTGCGATGGTATATTAAAATTAATTCCGCAGGCGCGTGTAGGGCATTTGGGTCTTTATCGGGATAAAGAGACATTAAAACCGGTGACTTATTATTGTAAATTTCCCTCGGATATCCAGGAGTCAGAAGTAATAATCATAGATCCTATGCTGGCAACCGGTGGAAGTGCGGTAGCAGCTATCGACTATGTTAAAGAAAAAGGTGTGCAAAGTATTCGCTTTGTTTGTCTGGTTGCCTCGCCGGAAGGTTTGGAACTGATGGAAAACAAACATAAAGAAGTGCCTATCTATACCGCTGCGCTGGACCGGGAATTGAATGAAAAGGGATACATATTACCGGGCCTCGGTGATGCCGGTGATCGTCTATATGGGACAGAATAAATAAACGCTCATGCCGATATACACACAATATCTCTACCAAGATCTTTTGCTCTGTAAAGAGCTTCATCTGCCTTTTTGAGAAGAGCATCTTCCGTATTTCCGTCGTCCGGAAAGGTGGAAATACCAAGGCTAACGGTTAGCTTTACCTTTATGGCTGTTTTCTTTTTCGGAACTTTTGTTTCCCTGATGACTGCACAGAGTTTCTCCGCTAATGCCTTTGACTGATTTTTATCCAATTCTGGTAAGATCATAACAAATTCATCACCACCATAACGGGCTAATATATCACTTTTTCGGATATTTTTTATAATTGTTTGAGCGATCGTTCTGAGTGCTTCATCACCGATGAGATGACCATGGGTATCGTTGTATTGTTTAAAGTTGTCTATATCAATCATTGCTATAGAGAATGACTTACCATGACGATCAGACCGCACGAGCTCTCTCTCAATCTGAGTCTGGAAAAATCTGTAATTAAAAACGTTTGTAAGACCATCAGTGATAGCTTCCTGTTCTTTTATCCGATATAACTTCATCATTTTATGATAAAGCAACATGTTTTCATGTATAATGCTGGTAGTCTGCAAAAATGCCTTTAATACACGGATTTCATAGGAAGCAAATTGTTTTTTTTGTATACCGCGGTCAATAAAAATAATATATTTTTTGGGTGCTTTTATGCTCAGTTCATTATCGTCATCATATTCAGGATGTGCAACAATCGATTGAAAAATCTTTGTTGCATCCCTGCGGCTACTAAAACCAGCCAGGGCGCCAATAGCAAATGATGTTGAGTTCAGACTCTGGGCCATTTTGTATAGATGGTCATTAGAAATTTCATCTGTATTTTGAATCCAGAGAATCTTCAGATCTTCTTTTAATTTTTCATATAGCGGCCGGTCGAATTTAAATTTGAGTTTTTTAATATTTTTTTCTGATATGCCGGCAACATACACAGGTTGTAATCTCTCATTGTCTTTGAGATATTCAAAAATCAGGCAGCGATCGATCCCAAAACCTTCAATCATTTTTTCTGGTAATATTTCTAATATTTCGCCGGGTGAATTCTGAAGACGTAAGATGTTAGCGATATTATTCATCGCATAAAGGCGATTGTTATAATCAGTCAGCTGGCTTTGCGAGAGATTCAGTTCATCATTCATCGATATCAGGTTCAAATTTACCTTTTCCAGTTCCTCTATTTTGTTCTGAAGCTTTTCTCCCAATCGTATATTATATTCCGTTAAATATTTTTTTTCATCTTCCGGTGCAACGGATTCTTTCCTTCCTCCCAAATATTCTTCAATACTTTGCAAAAATTCAGAAATATCAATCGGCTTTGAAATAAATCCCTCGCATCCTGCGGATAGGATTCTTTCCCGTGCTTTGTCCTGAGTATCTACGGAAAGGGCAATAATCGGTATGTTTTCAAGCGATTTTATAGATTTAATAAGCGTTGTTACTTCATAACCGTCCATATCGGGAAGGCTTATATCCAGAAGAATAAGATCAGGCTTCTCTCTGGTGGCTATACGAATTCCCTCAAGACCGCGTGAAGCTCCCAGAAATTTGAATCCATGCAGATTTAATATATCGGCCATCATTTCGCGGGATTCGGCATCGTCTTCTATATACAACAGTTTTCGTTGATTTGTATCAGTCATTTTTCTTGATTGTTATATGTTCAGACTACAGAAAAAATGATTATTCTATCTTCTTCGTTCAGTACTTTACGATTACAATGGTACGATCATCGCTTATAATACCACTATCGGTAAATTGATTCACTTCTTCAAGAATTTTTTCTTTTAGATCAAAATTATTTAGGTTACGATTCTTTTGGACAACTGAGATTAGTCGTTTGACCCCAAATTCTTCACCATCTAGTGTTTGTGCTTCGGTTATTCCATCTGTAAAGCTGAGTAAGAGGTCTCCCCTCTCGAAAGGAGTGGTTTGTTGTTTATAAACCTGGTTGGCCAAATATCCGAGAACAATACCGCCCACCGGGAGCTCCTTTACAGTTCCATCCGTTCTAAAAATAAGTGGCGGATTGTGGCCGGCATTTGTGTAAGTGATCGAATTTTCGGAAGTGGATATCAGCGCATAGAAGAACGTGGCATAGTTTCCCGTACTGACACTTTCTTCTAGTAAATTGTTCAGGTGGGCAACAACCTCGCATACGGTGAGTTGAGATTTTTTGTAAGCCCGAAATCCTGCTAAAACCAAAGACATCATAATTGCTGCACCAGCACCTTTTCCTGATACATCACCGATCACAAGGCCCAGCGTGTTCTGGTCTATTGGGACAAGGTCAAACAGGTCACCGCTAACGAGTGCGCTTGGCTGATGATAAAATGATATGGTGAGATTTGCAAAGCTGGGGGGGCGCTGCGGTAATAATACTTGCTGGACTTTTCCTGCCTTTATGAGTTCGTGCTCGAGGGATTGTTTTGTTTGAGATATTTCGTATTGTTTTGCATTGTGAAGGGCAATCGCAGCCTGATTGGCAAATATATTGAGTATTTCAATCGAATGATTATTGTAATGTCCCGGTTCATTACTTTCCAATGCCAGTACACCAATCAATTCGTCCTGCATTTCTAGTGGAATTGACACCTGAGATCGTGTTTCCGGGCGGATGGGATAATAATGTTCTGCCTGCAGAATGTTCTTAATTAAGGATACTTTCCGTGTCTTTGCCACCCAGCCAGAGGCTCCCTGACCAAATTTAAGGGTAAGATCCAATTCTTGATTGTAACCTTTACTTACTTTCTGGTATAATTTTTTTGTCTCCGGATCAAACAGGAATATTACGGCTGCGTCGAAAGAAATCACTTCTGCAAGGGAATCCAGCAGAAAATCAAGTATATCTTCTGTGTTTAAGGAGGTTAGAATTTTTTTACTCACTTCAAATAATTTTTTAGCCTCTAAATTTTTTTGTACGATATCAAGATACAAGGCTGTATTCTCAAGAATGGGCCCGGCTCTTGCGAGACTCTTTTTCACCTTATCAGCAGTATTCTGGTTATTAAAAAAATCTATATCTGAACTGGAGACAAACAATAAAGCGACTATCTGGTTTTTTCCCCTTATCGGAATCAGTACATCCAGCTGATTTTTTAGAAATTCAGAAGGACTAAATTCGGAATCTTTGACAATTTTATCATTAAGCTCATTCAAATAAATAAGATTACTTTCCGTCTCACTTAAATCTATTTTTAACTCTTCCGGTAAGTTATCCTCGGCTTTAGAGGTGTCAAATTTAATCATCCGGAATCCAGATTCTTCAAAGACATAAAATAACCAGGTTTTTTGAGTAAATAGCGAATTAAACAGATTATAGAATTCAGGAAATAATTCATGATAATGAGAAATATCATTTAAACGCTCAGAAAAAATATTAACCGCTTTTTCAACTTTTGAAAAATTACCGCCGGTGGTTCTCGATTTTACACGGTTGATAATTGTTCCCAATTTCATTTGTACAACGATGATAATAACAATAAGGATAGAAATGGAAGTGGGTTCGGATAGTGAAAGTGCATAACGAAAGAATGTATAAATAAGCAGATAGATAAGGCCGGGGAGAATATTCTGAATAAATATGTTAGTCACTGTCTACTCCATATTCGAGAAACCAAATATATTGCGGATGCATTTAAATTTCAAGGAAATCACCAGCCGGACAGGGAGGGGCCGGGAAAGGGTCAGATCAAATTAGACAATTTTAAGTGTGAGAATTGTTATGTCATCATTTTGCGGTGTCCCAGCAGAAAATTGATCGAGGTCTTTGATCAATTCGTTATTTATTTCTTCTGGTTTTTTAGAGGGGCTCATCTTTTTTAAAAAATTTATAAGTCTTTTTTCTTCATATTCTTCATCATCGGGAGTCATTGTTTCCGTAACGCCGTCAGTAAAAAGTATCAATGTGTCACCTTTTTTAAACCGGACATTCCCGATTTGATAGGGCATATCGGGCATCATACCGAGAATGATACCTCCGGTTGAAAGTTCATCGATATTTCCATCTTCATGCAGCAGATAAGGCGGATTGTGGCCGGCATTAACATAGTCAAATGCTAGTGTTTTTAGATCAAACTGCCCATAAAAAAAGGTGATATATTTATCCGGATCCGTATTTTTATAGATAACGTTATTAATTCGCGCGACCAGTCTATCGAGTGGATATTTTTCCCTGACAAGAGATTGCAGGCTGGCTTGCAGATTTGACATCAAAAGAGCAGCGGGCATTCCTTTTCCGGAAACATCGGCAATGGTTAAACCTAACAGATTTTTTTCTATTTCAATAATATCAAAATAATCACCCCCCACTTGTTTACTGGAAACATTGAGACCATGAATCAATATATTTGGCAGATCAGGCATTGATTTGGGCAGAAGACGGGCCTGAATTTTGCGAGCGAGAGCCATTTCCTCTTCCATCTTCTGCTTTTCCAGTGTCTCTATGAACAGGCGGGCATTCTCTAATGAAATAATCGCCACATTACCAAGCGTTTGTAAAAATTCAAGATCACTTTTTAGATAAGTTTGTTTGGTTATTTTTTCACCCAGAAAAATGTATCCCTGTGTTTCATTCTGGATTTGCATGGGAACAACCACTTTAATACTTGCCTCACTCAGTGTGATATCAAACTCAGACGTATCTTCACATACATAGGGAGCATTAAGAAAACTACTGCCGGAACAGAGCTGTTCGCATATTTCTCCTTCATTTATAGTAAAATGACTGCCCTTGACCATGGCTGTATGGAAATTTCCTCCATCCTTTAAGGCGATGATAAAATTGTTGACAGTGACCTGTCCCATCAGTGCATAAGAGAGCAATTTCAGGATCTTTTCTTTATCCAGAGTCAGATTGAGTTCTTTCCCAATATCAAATAAAGTGTTTAATTCTTGTATCTTATGATCGAGTTGACGGTTAACATTTTGAATTTGATCGAATACCATGGCGTTTTCAATCGACGTGGTCGCGAGATTTGCCAGTGAATTAAGGAATTCGATTTCTTTATCGCTGAAAGGATCTCCGGTGATTTTATTGCTGAATCCAATGACGCCGATGATATCAGTTCTGGAAATGAAAGGTAACATTAATTCGACCTTAGAATCCTTGAAAAAACCAGTCCATGGTTTGTCTTCGGACAGTTCACTCAGAAGAAAGGTGTGGGAAGGCAGGCCGGTTAAATCGATCTCTTTACCCTGCAATTTATGAGGAAGTCCTTTAATCGCTTCTATTGTAAAAATATTTCCTTCCTTTTTAATAAGAATTAAACCCTTTCCAAGCATCATACGACCCATTGGTACAAGAATGACGTTGTTTAAAATTGATTGAAGGTTGAGCGATGAGTTCAAAGTCTGACTGATTTCGAATAATGCGGTCAATTCAAGTAAACGGCGATCGACATCATCAGAATCGGAAGATTCCAGATTTTTTCTCTGTTTGAAACTGGCGAGGTGATCTACCATGGTGGCCTCAGGGTGTTATTGGTTTTTGTAAATATTTGGTTAATTGCACCTGGTTTTTTACACCGGGATTGAATTCATAATTAACCTCGTCCATTAATGTTTTGATCAGATAAATTCCCAGGCCGCCATGTTTTGATTCCTTAATATACTTCTCTATATCCGGATCTTGAAGTTTGGTGATATCAAATCCTTTTCCCTTATCAGTTATTGTGATCTTTATTTTAGTTGCATCGGTTTCGATTTTAATATCCATTAATCTTCTGGCGTTATGATGATGGGCATGTTTTATTACATTGGTACATGCCTCATCAACGGACAGAGCAATTTGTTCCTGGGTCTCCTCATTGAATCCCATTTTAGCAGCGATTTTTAGAATGAATACCCTGATCATCTGCAGATTTTCAGTTATGCTTGGAATTCTCAACCTATATCTTTGAGTTTTGACTTTCATGATTTTTCCATTCCTAAGTGAAATATGCGCGTAATTAAATGAATAGAAAATTTATTATTTATTATATGCCTCTTCAGCTTCCGCTTCTTCTTTAAATATTTGATAGAGTGCTGGAAAACCAAGTAAGTCGAATACCTTGTATACTTTCTCTGACATATTGGTTAATTTTATGTCACCGTTTTTATCACGAATTTCTTCAATGAATCCCATAAAAACACCCAAACCGGCACTACTAATATAGCTCAGATCAGACATGCTGATGACAATCTTGTAACGGTTATCTTCAATTAATTCCTGAATCGCCTGTTCGAAATTAGGTGCTGTGTGAGCGTCAAGGAATCCTTTAAGTCTTAAAATACTGATTTCTGAGCGATCCACCCGATCTACTTCAAAATTCTCCATTAATAATCCTCCGCAAATAATTTACAATCACAATAATATTCTCTATTATATCTCATTACATTTTAACGAGAAGTAATGTTAAATCATCAGATAAACTCCGGCCATCTAAAAAGGAAAGAATGGAATTATATACGATATCTTTTAATTCCGCTGCTGTTCTTTCTGCGTTTGCCTGTATCAGATCACAGAGGCGGTTATCACCATATTCATTCCCTTCATGATTGCGGGCCTCTGAGAGACCATCTGTGTAAAACACAAAAATATCCCCCGAATGATAGGTCAATTTTTCTTCAACCAGGGTTTTTTGAAAAATTTCTCCCTTCTCTAAGCCAACTCCGATACCCAGTGGTTGCAACAGCTGAGTTTTTTTTTGCTTAGCATCATAATACAATAGCGGACAATGTCCGGCTCTGGCAAAAGATAACGTATGCATGGTACCGTCCAGACATGCCATTAACATACTGATAAACGTTTTTCGTTCAAGAGTTTCATAAAGGATCTCATTCGTTCTGATCAATAATTCTCGCGGCTGAGAAAATGATTTACTCAGTGATTGGATGATCCCTTTAGCTTCGGCCATATAAAAAGCGGCAGAGGTACCTTTCCCGCTGACATCACCGATGATAAGCCCTAAAAGATTTTCCGAGTGATGAAAAAAATCATAATAGTCACCGCCAACCTCATAAGCAGTTATCGTTAGAGTTTCGATAGATATACCGTCAATTTCAGGAATTTTATTTGGCAATAGTCTTTGTTGTACCTCTCTGGCGATACGCAATTCCTCTTCCATTCGTTCATGCTCGAATGATTCCTGCAACAGTTTTGCATTATCAAGAGCGATGACTCCCTGATTGGCATATGCTTCTAGCATTGCCAGGTCATCTGGGGAAAAACCAAAAGTATGTTTTTTTGTCGCAAACAGAAAACCAAGTGATTTGCCATTACCAGAAATCAGGGGGGCACCAATGATTGATCCGATATCCGGTTTCCATTCCTTCAGGTAAGCATAGGGATGATTTTTTAAAATCTCATTTAACAGCATTGGTTTTCCGGTACGCAGTACTTCTTTGCTCAGAGCCAGGCGCCCGCTTTTTCCAAAACTTAAAACTTCATCTTCTCGCAGATTTTGTGAAGAAGCTATATAGAATTTGCCGGAGTCGGTTCGATAAAGTTCCAGCCAGATTGATTCTGCTCCGATCACTTTTATGGCCATTTCGGTCAGCAATTTCACCAGTTTATTAAAGTCAAATTCTGAGTTAATTACCCGGCTTAAATCCCGTAATGAGGCGACTTCGTGCATCTTCTGGTCGAAGACGCGCGCAGTGGGTAACTGAAACAATAAGTAAATGCTGCAAAACATGACATAGATAGCCTGAAAAAACCAGGCGATTTCCACAAATACACCAATCGCCAGGCTATGAGAAGATATTGCAATATTAAAAGCGAATTCATCCAGATAGTAAACTGCCCAAAAAAGAAAGATGGAAATAAAAAAGTACGAAATCTTTTCTTTCCTGGATAGATAGGTTATCCATGAATTACGCAATGATTGAATAACTATCAACACCAGAACGATTGAAAACAGGATGTCGTTATAGATGCTTAATCCACTGAATCTAAAATCAAACGGCGAACGTGTGATAACGACAGAAATAATAGTAGCCGCGGAAAAAATGATAAGTCCACACATAAAAAGATATGTCCGACGTGTCCGCTTGTAATAGATAAGATTTTTCAGGACAATAAGAATCGGTGTCATTAATAATATTGCTGAGACCGAGACCAGATTTGCATAAATAACACTTGTGAGCGTCTCCGGTAACGGCGGCATATCGGCGCTAGAATAACTTGGATCTAGTATTAATTTTGCAACAATAACAAATAAGTATAGTATGCCGAGTAAATAGATTAAGATTTTCAGGTTCTCTTGTATGGATCGATCACGGAGATTGAACGATTGCATCAAGAAATAATAATATAATATTGTGAAAAGTAAATTCAATCCTTCGGCGATATAGCCAGCAAGCAAGATATCAATATCGAAATAAAAGCGATACAGATCGTATCCAAAGGGAAGGACAAATAACACGGCCAGAAGCGGCACCATTATTTTTCTGGAAATTTGAATTTTCATCATTCTACCAATACCCTAACCGGGGTATTATAAATATTAGAAGATCCAATCACTTCGTGCGACCGATTATAATGCATTACGCGATCTTTCTCTGTATTTCTCAGATCAACGACCAAAAGTGTTCCGTCGTGCGGATTGATCTGTAAGTCATAGGCATAATAAAAGCCGGATAATTGTAATTGACGAGTTCCTTCAGGAGAAAGTTGCAAAACTAGTGAATTCGGAATATCAATCGATCCAATCCAGGCGGTTTCATCGATTAAACCAATCTCAAGATCGCCGGCATCTTCAAGGCTATCAATGAGAGAATAGGTGTTGTCTTGAAGACGTCTGGTGTAGATATAATCAACGTTTTCATTCCCGTCTATTAACCAGTATCGATCATTTACTTCATCGATAATGAACCGGGATGGACCTTCAAGTCGTTTTCCATTTATAAATCGGATACTGTTCAACCGCTGACCGGAGCGATTAAAATGAATAATTTCCTTACTTTCTATATCCACAACACTGATCAGGTTTTTTGCAGGAGCACAGTGAAGAGCCACAGGTCTGGAAAGCGAACTATAAATAACTCTTACTTCGTCACTTTGGGTGTCCAGCCTATAAAGATACCCGCTGCTATCAGCTATCCAGAATTTTGAATCGACCGGTTCGAACACAACAGCTGTTGGATATTTTATCTGGTTATACCTGTTTTTAAATCCTCCGGATAGATCAATTTCCTCAACGGTTCCTGAACCCTGATAAAGAATAACCGCCGTACCGATATCTTTTGATAAGGCCATATCTGTGGGTGGCCAGTTTGTTTCGTATGTCAGTATGGTATGTTCAACATCATAAGTAGTCTTTAATATTTGATATCCCCATTTGTCAACAATCCAGTTTAAACCGGGTCCGGGTGTTATAGAGACCGTTCCTGAGGGTTGGCTCTCAATATCAGTACCGCGTACAGTTATAAAATAGCGATAGGTTTTTTCATAATCTACATTATCATTAAATTGTCTTGTATCGGGGAGTATGTTTTCTGCGATTTTTTTAAAACTATCATCTACACCCTCTTCCTGCCGATAAATATTAAATCCTTTATAGTCCGATATGTCTGGATTGTCCCAGGAAAGCTCAACTCTCATATCAAAGGAAAGAATGCTTAATTTTACCGGTTCTTTTCCGGCCGGATCAAAGGGATTATCTTTTTTCCGTTCAGAACAGAATAAAGAAAAGACGACCAGGAGTGCAACCGATAATTTTTTAAACATATTAATCATTGATCCCAAAGAAAGGTATAAGAAGCGATTTATTTTCATCTTAATAAAAAATCAGGTCATCGAATTTATTTGTTTTCCAGGATATCAAATATTTCATCCCGGACGGAACCTATCGTATGTAAACCATCAATACTATAAAAATCACCTTTTTGATGATAGTATTCTTTTAATGGAGCAGTCTGTTCCAGATATACTTTGAGCCTGTTGCTTATGGTTTGTTCATTATCATCTTTTCGCTGAATGATCATACCCCCACACTTTAAACATACCATATTATCAGGTGGTGGATCTGTAACAAGATTATAATCTGATCCACAATTTTCACAAATACGCCTGCTTAACAGGCGGCGAATAATCTCTTTGTCAGGTACTTTTATCTCAACACAGATAACACTAGGTAATGAAAGTTCTTGAAAAAGATTATCCAATTCTTTTGCCTGGGCGATGGTACGGGGAAAACCATCAAGTATAAATCCCTGCTTGCAATCTTCACGGGTAATTCGATCTTTAATTAATTCAAGCATAATTGTGTCCGAAACCAATTTGCCTTGATTCATTAATTGAGAGGCTTTATTTCCCAATTCTGTTTTTTCTTTAACCGCTTCCCGCAACATGTCCCCCGTTGATATCTGCGGGATGTGAAATCGTTGACTGATCAGTTTTGCTTGGGTTCCTTTACCAACGCCGGGTGCTCCGAATAAAATTAAATGCATGTGACTTTCTCCTGATATCTTATCTTTATCGAATAGATTTAACTGGATTCTCCCATTTTCTCTTTAATATTGTGTGAGATTTTTTTGCCGATTTTAGTCTCATTATCTGCATAAAGTTGTCCGCAGGCTGCCTTTATTTCCCAGCCTTTTCTGAGACGTACGATAGTCGTTCTCCCCCTCTCGTGTAAATAATCTGCAAACCATTGGGTTATCTCCGTGGTTGAGGGCGGAAACTCCGGATCATCAGAATTACAGGGGATCAAATTGATCTTGCAGGGTATGTCTCTGGTTAGTTTTATTAATTGATCGGCATCTCGTTTGGTGTCATTCTTTCCTCTGATCAGAATATATTCAAATGTAACCCGTTTCTTTGTCTTGGAAATATAATAGCGAACACTTTCCATAAGTAAATTGAGAGGAAAATTTTTTGAGACAGGCATTATTTTTTCACGTATATCTTCGAAAACAGCATTTAAAGAAACAGCAAGGGAAAATGGGGCGCCGGAATCGGTAAGTTTACGGATAGCTGGCGCAATGCCGCTGGTGGAAATAGTAATTCTTTTTTGCGAAAAGGCAAGCCCTTCAGGATCTGCAAGTATATAGCTCGCCTTGAGAACGTTTTTTAAATTCAGAAGGGGTTCACCCATACCCATAAAAACAATATTGGTGGCGGGTCTCTTTGCTTTTTGCTTCATTAACAATACTTGCTCCACGATTTCACCACTGGAAAGATTTCGTAGAAATCCCATTTTGCCTGTTGTGCAAAACTTGCAATCAAGGGCACAGCCGACCTGCGAAGAGATACAGAAAGTGACACGTCTACCTTCATATATGATAACACTTTCAATCTTCAGTCCGTCATAAAGAGACCATAAAAATTTGATCGTATCATCATTAACCGAGGCTGTTTGTTCCTTTAATTTTAGTGTACGCAAAGTTACGGTATGATTCAATTTATCACGGGAAGATCGGGTGAGAGTCGTCAGATTTGTGAAATCTGACAAGAGTTGAACATACATCCCTTTAAAAATTTGATTCCCCCGATAGGGCTCCATGCCCAGTGCCTGAACGAATGTGTATACTTCTTCCCTCGAATAATCAAGCAGGTATTTTTTGGTGAGATTATTGGTTTGCATTAAGATACCATGCTTTGTAATATTCAATTTTAAGCTGGTTTGGAAAACAATAGAGATGACGATATTAAAGACAGAGAAATCTTCACATTCTCTATTGTCACTCATGACCAGTAATTTGTAAAAAATTTACACACTCTGAAAATGAAGAACAAGGGAATCCAAAATATGGATAAAAAAAGAAAAGAAGCGGATGTGGATGCGATTGAAAAATTGCCAGCGATGTTTATGAAAATTAAAAATGAGATTGCAAAAGTTATTGTCGGCCAGGAAGATGTTATCGATCAATTACTCATTTCCCTGTTTGCCCGCGGACACTGCCTGTTAATAGGTGTCCCCGGATTAGCCAAAACACTTTTAATAAAAACACTGGGCGAGATATTAAATCTGCAATTTTCCCGTATCCAGTTTACTCCGGATCTGATGCCTTCAGATATCACCGGCACAGAAATCATTGAAGAGGACATCACAACCGGTAGGAAATCTTTTAAATATATCAAGGGACCGATCTTCGCAAATATTCTGCTTGCCGATGAGATCAACCGTACACCGCCGAAAACGCAATCCGCGTTGCTTGAGGCAATGCAGGAGTATAGAGTAACAGCAGCAGGAGAAACCCATCTACTATCGTTACCATTTTTTGTGCTGGCCACACAGAATCCCATTGAACAGGAAGGAACGTATCCATTACCCGAAGCCCAGCTGGATCGCTTTATGTTTAATCTTTGGCTTGATTATCCTTCGGTTACTGACGAAAAAGCTATTGTGACACAAACTACCGGATCAGAGGTCCCAAATCCGGAAAAAGTAATTGCCAGAGAAGAGATCATTTTTTATCAGGATCTGGTTCGTAAAATACCGGTTGCTGATAATGTGGTTGATTATGCTGTCCGTCTTGTATCGGCAACAAGGCCCTTCGAAGACGGCAAATTCCAATATATCAGAGAGTGGATCCGATGGGGGGCGGGACCCCGGGCGTCACAATATTTGATTCTGGCAGCCAAAGTACGCGCCGCATTGCAAGGAAAGGCAACCCCGGATCTATCCGATGTAAAGGAAATAGCTTTACCTGTTCTCAGACACCGGTTGGTGGTTACTTATAACGCGGAAGCAGAAAATATATTTGTTGGTGATATCATTAAGAAATTGTTATCGGACATCCAATGAAAATAACTGCCAGGGTGCTGCCGGGTATAATATTTCTTATTTATTGATAAAGCTCACGACAATGTAAACCTAAAGGTGTTAACTTATTTGAATAATTCAACCTACTGGAGATTTATATCATTATATTAGTATCCGGTTTTAAAAGCTGAGAGCAGAAAGCAGTAAGCAGTTATTCGTTCTGCTATAAGCTTTCAGCATTCTGCTTTCTGTTATCTTTTTGCCCCAACTATAGGGTGAGTTTATTAAATCAAGTCTCTATCTGTGATCGTCTGTCTTTCAAAGGATTAAAATTGCGAAACAGAAGAAATATGTATTGCAGTTATGGTGACCGCCGCATGCTGTATGTTTTTGCCGCTGCCTTTTTACTACTGGTGCCTCGCCTTAATGGAGCGGCCCGGAGACAGGCGCTTCAAAATGGTTATCAGGAAATAAACAATTTAAAAATACATCCAACAATTATTCGAACGCAGGACGCCTTATCTTCCCTCAGAAATGAGGCAGGATCTCCTGATCATGAATACAATATTAACCGGGAGAATACCCCCCAGGCAGTAGCGGACAACTTTATAAAACAGAATATTTCATTGTTTGGAATCAGGAATTATGCGACAAATATTCAGACTGAAAAAATACAAAAAAGTCCGGCCGGAGATCATATTACTTACTATGAGATTCTACAAGGGATTCCTGTATACGATTCAAAGATCGTTGTTACCATCAATCATGAAAAAAAAGTTTCTTTTGTGGCCAGCCATTACCGATCGGTAAACAATCTGCAGGATGTAAAACCAGGGATTTCGGCAAGCGACGCCATCCAAAGCGCCCGAAATTATTTAAATGTCAGCGGTCGATTACATGCAAAACAAATAGCAGAATTGATGGTGTTCGATAGTAAAAATCAAGGAACTTTGCTCACTTATCGGGTGCAAATCCCGGTTTCCGAACCTCACGGTGACTGGGAAATTTTTGTAGATGCTGTTA
>CAZBBC010000071.1:0-21381 GCA_964489835.1 uncultured Calditrichota bacterium | reverse complement strand
TTCCTAAAGAAAGGTGTCCCGAGCCTGGTGGTATTCAACATGCGCTGGCCAAGGATGCCGCGCAAAATTTAGCTGCGGAATATAAAATTTATTTAGGTCAGATACTCGCCGGTTCAGACTTCGGTCAATTTTTAAGTGTGGATAACTTAAATCTGCGTTTACAACAATATCAGATGGAAAAATTTTTACAGGCTGTAGATGATGGTTGGATTATGCGCCGGGCGCGCTATTATCGGGGAGCTGTGCAGGCAGAAGATGAAGAAAACTGGGGACGAGAGTTCCTCCATTGGCTGGTGGCGCAGAATATTTTCACCGTCTTTATCTTCAATAAGAGCGGCTAGGATGTATCGTCTCCAGACTGGTCCCCAAACCAAAATTGAGTCAGAGTGCCAGTTGCGCCAGGTATCGGATTTTCGATACAATTTTGCCTTCGGTGCTAAATGGTCTAATGTGTTTACAAATTTATAATGCAGTTCGGGATTTGCTAAAATCGTTAGCATTTGTTCGCTACGTTGAGGATTAACCAGTTTTCCCATGGCCAGCAGGTAATAAAATCTGCATACCTGTGTCACGCTTGCCCCATGACTTAAACCCATTAAAGGATCAGGATAACGTTTTCCCTTTTTAGCATATCTTTTACCTACCCACAATCCCCCGCCATATTCAGGATCGTATAGTTCATAATCTGGATTGGTAAGCGTCGATTCAATTTTGGCAAATCCCAAAAGGTCAATCAAGCGTGTGGCTGCCCGGTTATCCGATTGACTGATCATTTCATGCATATCATCCAGGACTTGTTCATTTTCTTCCAATGTACGATCTTCCAAGGCTTGAACCGCAGCCAGAAGCACGGCCAGTTTTGGCAAACTGGCGGCGTACATCATTTGACTCCCATTAACCCGGGCAAATTTAATGTGATAAGGATCGCTAATGTCTACCAGTCCGACCGCCATTTTTTTCTTGTTAATCAATCTCGCCCATGTTTTGTTCTTTTTTAAACTCGCTTCTAAATTTTTTTGTAAATTCTTATCAACCGATTGCCGCAAGGGGATAATCTTTTCATCGGGAATCGAGAAAGGTAATTCCGGTTGCACATCATTTTGCGTGTGACAACTGCTGATCATTGAAAAAATAAAGATAAAAGTGAATATATAGTTTTTCATCAGATGACCCGTGTTAATGATACATAATATACTAATATTCCCTGAAATACTCTATAATGTTTATTTCATCCTGACAATAACGATACTTATCGTGGGGAAGCAATTCATACAATTTTTACGGAGTTAAGGACATAATCAGTATAAATATATTCTTCGTACAGAAAGAGCTAAATAATTTATTCAGATAACTATTCAAAATGGATATAAAAAAACAAAATCGGTATACAGATATTTTTGAAAATCATGAAGAACTCATTACAAAAATAAAGCATTCATTTTTAGCTATTGATGGTACAAAAATTTCAGATCATCAGAACGATCGATTAGTAAAAATAATTGAAGATATTGTGAATAGTTTTAAAAAAGATTTACAAACGGATATCAGCGAGAAACATCATCAGGCAAGTTATCTGACAAAAACCATTTTTTCATTATCTCAGGAAAAAAATGGTTCATTGTCTAATCTATATAAACAAATACAAGTTTTAATTGTAATCCGTAAAGTTCTTACTGAAAATATCTCATCAATGAGGCCTGATCAGTTGATTGATAAAGAATATGCCCATTCCATCTGGAATGGTCTTGATGACGTTATTTTAAATCTATGCAGGCGTTATGAGAGGGAAAACGCAAAATATACCCAGCGTGATAAGAGTATCATAGAAAAACTCAAAATAGTGAAGAACGATCTGCAAAGACAATTAAATTCAACCTATCAATTAATCAGAGATCTACCCATAGGCCTGGCCGGATGTGATGCTGATCTAAATATCAAATTATGGAATCCAACAGCGGTAAGTATGACAGGGTATCAGCCAGCTGACATAATCGGTAATAGTATATTGAATATATTTTCACTACCTTCACAACCTGTATTTTTAAGTCAGTTAACCCATGAATATAGTCGGATCAAACGGTTGAAATTGAACATTCAAACCAAAGAAGGGGGCATTTTTAATGCCTTTGTTTTTAACAACAAATTGACGACGGAAGTAAAGCAGAATATTCAATATATTATTAATTTTATTGATCTTAGCAAGGATGAGAAATTAAAATCACAGTTCGAGAAAATTGAACAACTCAGCGCGATTGCCCGGCTGTCTGATGCCATAATGCACGATGTCCGTAATCCAATCAACTCCCTTGCATTGAACATCGATGTTTTAACACAACTTTTTTCAGAAAAATCCTCATTTAGCGGAGAATTTACTGAAATCTTGAATAAAATTAACCGGCAAATATCTAACTTAACGAATATCTTAAATTATTACATCGGCTATTCTAAAATTACTGAATTACAATTTGAGCCAATTGATATCAGGGAACCGATAAACGAGTTAATCTTGGATACGTGTCACCAAATTTTAGGCAGGAATATCAATATTACATATCATGGTTCGGATAAAAAACTGTTGATATACGGGGATTGGAATCTGCTGATCAGGGTATTCCGGAACCTGATGGATAATGCGATTGATGCTATTGGGAACAAAGGGAATATTGATGTTTTTGTTAAGAAAAGAAATAAGCATGTAGTTATTAGCATGGTGGATAATGGCCGGGGTATAAAATCAGAGAACTTGCCAAATGTTTTTCGACCCTATTTCACCGATAAAGTAAAAGGTAGCGGATTAGGTTTATTTATCGTTCGCGAAATAGTTCGGGCCCATAATGGTAAGGTTTATTGTTATTCAACAGTAAATCAGGGTTCGCGGTTTACCGTAAGTATACCGGCAATGATCGAATGAATCATCCTTATATATTTCGGAGTTAGTGCATGAATACTTTAAGAATACTGTTAGTGGATGATGAAAAAGATGCCTTGGATGCGATGCGAATGGGATTAGATTCGGAGAATTCTTATGAAATAGTTACCTCCCTCTCGCGCAATGAAGCAATAAATATTATAAAATCCTCATCAATTGATATTGTCGTGACCGATTTAAAATTAAAGGATGGATCTGGGCTGGATATTGTTAATTTCATTCAGGAAATGTATCCTGGAATTGCTATTATCGTTGTTACGGCTTATGGATCGGTTGAAAGCGCGATTGAAGCCATTCGTGGCGGGGCCTATGATTATATGCAAAAACCAATACGGTTGGCAGAACTAAAACGCGTGATAAAACGAATCGCTGAGAATATCATTCTCAGAAGGGAAAACGAAAGATTAAGAAGGCAATTAGGTAATAAAAATACCCATCCGCCCCTGATCGGGAACAGTCCGAGTTTCAGGGAAATTCTCGAGTTAATAAAGCAGGTGGCCCCGGCACAGAGTACTGTTTTAATTACAGGAGAAAGTGGTACAGGAAAAGAAATGGTTGCCTCGGCAATTCATCATTCAAGTTTGAGGCACAGCAAACCGTTTATAAAAATTAACTGCGGGACAATACCAGAGAATCTCATTGAATCTGAATTATTCGGCTATGAAAAAGGCGCTTTTACAGGCGCTCAAAAACAAAAAAAAGGTAAAATTGAATTGGCTCATGAAGGAACCCTCTTCTTGGATGAAATCGGTGATTTACCACGGGCGATGCAGGTAAAGTTATTACGAGTCGTACAAAATGGTGAACTTGAACATTTGGGAGGGACAACCACGATTAAAGTGAATGTACGTATTATTGCTGCGACAAATGCTGATCTGGAAAAAATGGTGGAAGAAGGATCATTTCGTGAGGATTTATTTTACCGCTTAAATGTTATCGCTCTTCATATGCCTTCCTTAAATGAACGGGAAGAGGATATTATATACCTGGCACAGCATTTTATAGATAAATATAATTTACTCAATCAAAAAAGTATTCAAGGTCTGGATCCAAAAGTAATTAAAGAAATGAAACGCTATCCCTGGAAAGGTAATATCCGGGAGTTAGAGAACATGATTGAAAGAGCCGTTGTGCTTTCAAAAGAGAAGATGTTGAAACTTTATCATTTCCCGTTATTGAATACCCCTGCTGAAAGCAATTTTACCGGTTTAAAAATGGAAGCAGGAATGACACTGGCAGACATAGAAAAGGAAGCAATAAAAAAGACACTTAAATATTATCGTGATGATAAAAATAAAGCAGCGATGAGTTTACAAATTGGTCTGGCGACTTTATACCGCAAAATGAAAGAATACGGTTTGGATATAAATTAAGACTCACAGAAAATAATTTATAATATTTCCGCGTCACAAATACGCGGGTAAGGATTCGGTCTTTGTGTTTTTTAAAATTATTAATATCCTTATTCCAATACTGATATGATAAATCCATTCTTATGAGAGTGCAGGGAGTATTTTTTTGTGTGTTCTATGGTTTCGTTTATTGATCCTATTTTTGATTTTTTCCTATCACTTTTACCCTAACCAATACACAATTCAGTAACAAGTTTCCATTGATATATTTTAATTTTTCATATTGATAAATAAATTGGAAGAATTTGAATAAAAATTATCGATTTGAAAAAAATACCCAAATATCGTCATTTTTTATTAAATCCTAAACGAAATATAAACAAATAGTTATAAATTGTAAAATTATTTGGCACTATTGTTGTAATGCATAACTGTAAAATTAACCTTAATGAAGGAAACCATCAATGATAAAAGAAAAATTAGATTTTTATCGGGCGATCTTACTTGAAAGAAAAAAATATATTTTAAATACCATTGAATTACTAACAGAAATATCTCAGGTTAAAGAAGCAGAAGCAGATTCAATCGAAAAATATAGTAATCATATCGCTGATCAGAGCAGTGACACCATGGGAAAAGAAGATTCATTCATGCTCATTTCAAGAGAACTACTGTATCTAAATCGAATAGATGAGGCTCTTAAATCTATTGATATAGGTGACTATGGGACTTGTAAGACCTGTGGAAAAGAAATTCCCCATGAACGGTTAGAAGCTGTTCCAACTACTGATACCTGTATCAACTGTAAAAATATTCAAGCAAAAACATTTATTTTGAATTGATCGGTGTTTAATCATGGTTGTGAGTAACAAGCAAAAAATTCTATTGCTTGCCAGTAACTCTTTACAAGAATCAAATTTGAATTCTGGCAATGAATTGATGGTTCAATCTATCACAGATCTGGGCTATGAGATAGATATTTATGTATTTTCAAATTTATATAATTTGGTTGATAAAATTAAATCGACTGAACCTGATCTTGTCTTTAATTTATTTCGAAATACATCGGATGATATTTCAACCCAAATGTATATCGTTGGAGTTCTGGAAATGTTGAGGATCCCTTATATTGGGCACAATCCATTCGTTCTTGGATTATCAAACATGAAAAATTTTGTAAAAAGATTGCTTGAAAATAAGCGAATCTCTTCGATACCGTATCAAATATACCGTGAAAAACCAAAGTCAACCTACCTTAAATTCCCAGTATTCTTAAGACCGGCCAATATGGATTGGCCAACGGCAAGAATTCGCGAAAAAAAGGTTATGGATTTTAATATATTGGAAAAGTAAGTAACAAATTATCTTAGTCAATATAAGCAACCTATCCTGGTTGAAACCTTAATTCCTGGACGGATTTTTTTCGTGGGTATATTCGGAAATATGGATGCACAGATATTACCGGTATGTGAGGCAATAGAGAACAAGAATACTTACGAATTCAAATGTCCGGCAAAAATTGATTGGGAAACAAATTATCATCTTCGGGAAATAGCTCTCCATGTTTATAAATATTTAATGGGAAAGGATTATGCATTGATCAGTTTCCTTGCGGATAAAGAGAATCAAATATTTGTGGCGGACTATCATCCTAATCCCTCTCTATTAAACGATTCAATCTTCCAACTGGCATTTAAAGTATCAGATTACGAATTCACGGATTTTTTACAATTAATTATTAATGAAGCATTAGCGAGAAATGCGTATGATAAAAATTAGAGATATCAAGGCCAGCGACCGTGTGAAAATTTATGAATTAATGCAACAGGATGAAAAGTATAAACCCCGGGAACTTGAAGCTACTTTGCATCGCATTGATCTATATTTATTTGATGCTGATCAAAGATTATTTAAAGTAATTATTGCTGAAGACCATCAGAAAGCGCTCATGGGTTATGCGGTTTATGGTCCCGATCCTCAGTCAGTCGGTACCTACCAGGTCTATCATTTAGTTCATTCACCACTTGTTGAAAACGGTGAGATTATTCTTAATTTACTCCAATATATCGAAAATGAATTATTGAAGTATAAAGGGAGGATTGTTGTTATCGAAATTTCTTCACATTTTCAATATCATCACCAATATGAAACATGTTTGAAACAGAACTATCACCTATCTTCCACACTAAATAATTTTTATTCCGAGGGTGAAGATAAACTAATACTTGCAAAAAATATTGGTCAGAATACCGGAATGAAGATCTGACAGATCAATGAAAATATACAATTTAGGATTAGCAATAGATAGTCCGCAGGATAATGATTTTATTGATTTGATAGAACGGGCTGCCAAACTTAAGGGTCTAACCACCTACAAGGTAGTTCCACATAACCTGGATGAAACTATTTTTCGTATACAAAATCATCAAATCCGGTTTTTATCATTTTATGACCGTGCATCAGATACATCAGCACAGTTTCTAAAAATATATTCTGCTCTATCTGACAATCAGGTCTTATATTTTGCAAATCTTGATAAACAGAAAACAGCTTCAGATAAATCTATCATGCATGAACAATTTGTGATGAGTGAGTTAAATGTACCAAAGACAATAATTGTGCCGGAGTTGGTTGCACAACCTAGAATTGATCTCATCGAAAGTGATTTAGATATCCTCGGCAGACCATTTGTTATAAAACCATCTATTCATACCGGTTCAGGGGATGGTGTTTATCTGGATGTACACTCCCTTGCGGATGTTGAAAAAATAAGAAATGAGTTCCCTGAGGATAAATATTTACTGCAGGAAAAAATTTATCCAAAAGAACCTAATTTGAGACGTTTCTGGTTTAGAGTCTTCTTTGTTTGTGGAACCATATTTAGTACTTGGTGGGATAATGATACACACAGGTACGAACCTATCACAACCGAAGACACTAACTTTATTGATATCAATCAAATATATGGAATGATGGAAAAAATACATGACATTTGTGGACTACCATTCTTCTCAACCGAGTTTACAGTGGCTGAAGATAACAAAGTTTATGTCATTGATTATGTAAATGAGATCTGTGATATGCGATTACAATCTAAATATTATGATGGGATAATAGATAGTCTAGCTAAAAATATCGCAGACGAAATAATAAGACACATCAATGAGTTGCTATATAGATATGATAGTTAAAAAAGTGATAGCAGCATCGCTGCGCTATGAATAGAAAAGGTTAGATAAAGAAAAATAATAACAGGTTAATTGAAATGGTTATAAAAAAGAAAAATAGGTATCCGTTGCTGGGAATACTTTCACCATCGACCAATGAACTATTAGGAAGAGATAAAGAGTCGATCCAGAAAGACTTTGTCGATCATTTAGAATTTTCTCTTGCCAAAGACAGGTATTCTGCGACAGAGCATGATTATTTCAAATCTCTTGCTTATACTGTCCGTGATAGATTATTTGAACGCTGGATTGAAACTCATCAATCCTATTATGCTCAGGATGTAAAACGTGTATATTTTATTTCAATGGAATATATGCTAGGGCGTCTTCTTGGGAATGCATTACTTAATTTAGGTATAACGGAGATAACAAAGAAAGCCCTTGTGGAATTAGGTCTTAATTTGGAGGAATTACAGGAGATTGAATGTGATGCCGGATTAGGTAATGGTGGATTAGGACGTCTCGCCGCCTGTTTTTTAGATTCCATGGCCACACTGGAATTACCGGCATACGGATATGGTATCCGTTATGAGTATGGGATATTTTCGCAAAAGATTAACAATGGCTATCAAGTGGAAGTCCCTGACCACTGGCTCCGTTATGGAAATCCCTGGGAAATAGAGCGTCCGGAGTTCACTTATTCGATCAGGTTTCACGGTAGAGTTAACCAGTATCGCGATAAAAACGGAGAATTAATATTCGATTGGATTGAGACGGATGAAACAGCTGCTGTAGCCTATGATATACCGATTCCTGGTTTTAATAATAATACCGTAAATAACCTGCGATTGTGGTCTGCAAAATCTAGTGATGAATTTAACCTGTCCTATTTTAACCATGGGGATTATGATGAGGCCGTAAAAGATAAGATTGACTCCGAAGTAATATCCAAGGTATTGTACCCTCGGGATGATTTTATAAAAGGGCGGGAACTGCGGTTGAAACAGGAATATTTATTATCCTCTGCCACTCTGCAGGATATTATCCGGCGATTTAAAAAAGCACACGATGATTTTAATTTGTTCCCTGAAAAAGTGGTGATTCAGCTGAATGACACCCACCCGGTTTTATCTATCCCGGAACTCATGCGTTTGCTGATGGATCAGGAAAAAATACCATGGGAAAAAGCCTGGGAGATAACTTCTAATACCTTTGCCTATACAAATCATACAATTTTACAAGAAGCGCTGGAGACATGGCGGGTGAATTTGTTAGAAAAAATATTACCCCGCCACTTACAAATTATATATGAAATAAACAGAAGATTTTTAGACAAGATACACATTGATCACATTGACGATGAAAAAGTAAAAACACTGTCGATCATTGAAGAAGGTGATGAAAAAAGAGTACGTATGGCCAATCTGGCGATCGTTGGTAGCTTTTCTGTCAATGGTGTGGCCGCATTGCATAGCCGTTTATTAAAAGATAGGATTTTTAAGGATTTTAGTGAGATTTGGAATGCGAAATTTAACAATAAAACCAATGGGATTACACAACGTCGTTGGCTAAAACTATGCAATCCACGCCTCTCTGGTTTAATAACAGATACGATTGGTGAAAAATGGATTACCGATTTATATGAATTAAAGAAATTAGAAAAATATATTTCAGATAGATCTTTACAGTCAAAATGGCGAGCGGTGAAAAAGGCCAATAAAAAAGATCTTGCCAGGTTAATAAGGAATAAGCATCATATCGAGATCAATCTGGATTCTATTTTTGATTGTCAAATTAAACGAATTCACGAATATAAACGTCAACTATTAAATATTATTCACATTATTAGTATATATAATCGTCTGAAATCTGGGGTGAAATTTGATTATTATCCACGAACATTTATTTTTTCCGGGAAAGCAGCGCCGTCTTATCAAATGGCGAAATTAATTATAAAATTAATTAATAATGTCGCTGAGATAATAAATAAGGATCATACTATTAGCGACCAGTTAAAGGTGATTTTTTTATCTGATTATTCCGTTACTTTAGCCCAGAGAATTATACCGGCCGCTGACCTCTCTGAGCAGATTTCAACAGCAGGTATGGAAGCCTCAGGAACAGGTAATATGAAATTTTCCCTGAATGGTGCGATGATAATTGGAACCCTTGATGGTGCCAATATTGAAATTATGGAAGAAGTGGGAAAGGATAATATCTTTATATTTGGTCAGGATGCTCAGCAGGTATTTGATAGGCGGTCAAGTGCCTACCAACCGGCTGAATATTATACAAATAACGAAGAACTCAAAACTGTTATTGATATGATTGAAAAAGGATTTTTCTCCGATAATGACCGTGAGATCTTTAAACCGATGATAAATGCCTTAAAAGGTAATGATTATTTCATGGTAATGTCAGACTTCAAAAGTTATTATGAAATTCAGAATGAAATAACCCGGGCATATGTTGATAAAAACAGATGGATCAAAATGTCGATAAAAAACACGGCCGGTATGGGTAAATTCTCAACCGATAGAACAATACAAGAGTATGCCCATAATATATGGAAGGTTTTATCTTTACCAATCAATTTAATAAAGGAAAAAAAGTAAATAATATAAGAATTTCTGCCAATTTTACAATATACCTTCAGTTTTACTGCCGGTGCTATGATTTTTATATTGATAGAAGAACTCATTCCCATAAACAGAAATTGAAACAACTTGAAGAAGTTCTTACAGGATTAAAAAAATTGCGATATGAAGAAGAGGTACCATGGAAAACATTAAATGAGTAGCCTTCCCGCCCACCGGCGGGACGAAGCAATCTATTGTAATTATTGATGTTATGTCCATTTCTACGGAGTAGAAGCTCTAATCATTAATTAATAATTTAAATCAGAAAAGATAATGGAATATAAGGACTATTATAAAATTCTTGGTATTGCAAAGAAAGCCACAGCGGATGAGATCAGAAAGGCTTACAGAAAATTAGCCACAAAATATCATCCGGATAAAAATCCTGGTGACAAAAATGCAGAGGTTAAATTTAAAGAAATTAATGAGGCAAAACAGGTTCTATCCGATCCGGAAAAACGCAAATTGTATGATAAATTTGGAGCTGACTGGAAGCATTATAAAGATGCCGGTGAAAAAGGAGATTTTGATTGGTCAAAATATGACCGGCAGAATAGTGGACAGGAACGTACCTATTATTATCAGGGCCGTAGTGATTCTGATACTATATTTGGCGGTGAGGGATTTAGTGATTTTTTTCAAACTCTTTTTGGCAAAGGATTCAGAGGATCGAAAACCGGCTACTCAAAGATTCAGAGGGGTGCTGATTTACGTGCAGAAATTACCATTTCTTTAGAGGAAGCTTATAAGGGGACTTCCCGAATATTTAACCTGCAAAATGAAAAAATAAAATTGAATATTAAACCCGGGATTGCAGATAATCAAATACTAAAACTGGAGGGTAAAGGCGCACCAGGGTATAATCACAGCGCATCAGGTGATTTATATATTACAGTTAAAATTACTCCACATAATTTATTCAGACGTGAAGGAGCTAATCTTTTTTACGACTTACCAATAAACATTTATACTGCGATATTAGGAGGCAAAGTGGTTGTTCCCACCTTGGCCGGCCGAATCAAAGTGGACGTACCCCGTGGAACGCAAAATGGAAAATTATTAAGATTAAACGGACAAGGAATGCCAACCTCTAATGATAATAAAAAGGGTGATTTATTTGTAAAAGTGCTGGTTCAAATACCAGTGAATCTCACAAATAAAGAATATGAAATGTTTAAAAAACTAAAAGATATGAGAAAATAAGAGATTGAAACATGCTTGTCCCGATCGATAAAATAAATAACGCACTCTTAGATGCACTTTTTGATGATATAAGGTCAATGGATTGTCGCTTTCAATGCGTAGATCTTATGGAATCACTAGGTTATGAGAAATATGGTTTATTTGAACCGGCAATAGAAGCAGCAAAAATAGCTTGTTACTCTTTGAATATTCCTATTCGCTATCATTTTAAAACGGTTTTTATCTCTGATGGCAACTCGATACATAAGGAATATCTGTTTTCACATTTAGCTTGTTATTTGATAACAATAAACGCTGATTCGAGTATGCCGGCCGTGGCAAGAGCTCAACTATATTTCCTTAAATAAAAAGTAAACAGGAGTCATACTTCAGTTTTTGATTAGTTATAAAGGATTCTGATCTATGATCTGGTTGTGGTTGCGCTTCATTTTTATTATAATAGCATTACTTGCTTTAGATTTAGGAGTGCTCCATCGAAAGGCGCATGTAATAAAACCAAAAGAAGCATTCGTCTGGACTGCTTTTTGGATTACTCTTGCCCTTTTATTTAATGTGCTGGCCTATGTTGGAGTAAAAATGATTCTTTCCCACCATTATCCTATCCCAACATTTGCCTCCCTGATGGTAATTATTGGAATATTGTCAGTCGGTATTCTGGCGTCGGTTTATGCAACAAAAAAAGATACGGCAAAGTTAAAATCACCTTTATAATGACACTTAAGTTAATGATATATTGATGGGTTTTCTATGAATACACAACAATCCTTTTTTAGAGATCTCGATTCTCTTTTGGCAAAAATTTTGAAAGAGAAAAATGGAAAAAACGATTTAACAACCATTCTTACATCTATTGAACAAGAATTTGGAAGTAAATTTCAAATTCAGATAAATGGTCTTTACGAAAAAAGAGTATCTGATTTTGTACTCATTTATTCTTCCGGCTTGATAACCTGGAATGAACAAATTCCGTATGATTTAGCCGTGATTAATAAGGTTATTGAAAATGGCAGTTTTATTTATAATGACGTTAACTATAGAAGACACTTTCTTCCTGCCAATGAAATGATAAATATCGTTCCTGCCGCTATTTTAATTAATAGTCCTGATGGCAGACAATGGTTGATGGTTTTTGGTTTAAAAAATGACGGGATGAGAGAAGAAATCACACTTTTTTTAAACGCAGTGAGGACAGCCATAAATTATCGTCTATTTTCAGATATACTGGGTAGCGAATTTCAGAAAGCCGTTCAAATACAGAAAAGCCTTATACCAGAAAAAGCACCGAAAATTTCCGGGTATCAAATCGCCGGTCGGTCTATCCCGGCAGAGCTGGTAGGCGGTGATTTTTATCAATATTATAAATTTGATGAAGGAAATTTTGGTACAAGCATTGGGGATGTGAGCGGTCATGGATTAGCAGCGGCCCTTTCTGTGAGAGACATAGTGATTGGACTGCAGATGGGCCTTGCCAGTGAACATAAAACGGTTCCAATCATTAAGAAATTAAATAAAGTTATCTATAACACAAAATATGAGAGTAACTATATTTCATTTTTTATAGGAGAAATAGAAAACGATGGACATTTATTTTATGTGAATGCAGGCCATCCTTCTCCATTTGTTGTGACTAATTCAGAAATCATTGATTTAAAACCTTCAGGTATTGTATTGGGATATTTGGAAAATATTGATTTACATCGATTACATTTTCACCTGGAACCGAAATCAATTTTAGTGCTATACACAGATGGTATAACCGAGAGAGAAGATATTTCAGGAAATCATTTTGAATTGACGCGGTTAAAAAAACTGGTTCATGAGAACCAAGAAAGCAAAGCAGGAGAGCTGGTTGAAATCATTTTTAGGAACGTCTATGATTTTGGAAATCGAACAAAATGGGATGATGATGCCACTCTTGTTATCGTTAAAAGAGATATTAGCTAGAATCATTTGTTAGTTAACTAGATCCATAAGTGTCCGGTTTAAAATTAGAAAAATATTACTAAATACCGGAATATCAAGTGAGTTTGATAGTATCCCAACATTGGGACTTAATTTAAAGAACTCACCCTAAATCCCTCTCTTGGAAAGAGAGGGACTTTAGGGAGCCCCTTCTCTTCTTAAGAGAAGGTTGAAGATGCGGCTTAGACGCAGGTTTGGGGATGAGTTTTTTTAGTCATAACATTAGTCAAAATTTTTAAACCGGACACTTATGATCTAGATCATTAAATAAGTAGGGTACATTATAATATAGAGACGATTGTATGAATCTGATATTGATTCTGAAACTTACCTTGCAAGTTTTAATACCACTCACAGTATTGTACTGGCTAGACAAAACATCCTCTCCGACATTTCATATTATCAATTTGATCAAAGATTCATCTTGAATTCATATTATAGGTCCATAATTAATGGCTTTCTTGAAAGTAAGTATTCAAACCTGTAATACATCTTTTTATACAGAAGGCAGAAGATGTTAAAAATAAAAAAAAATATTATGCCCGACTGACTTTTCTAATTGCTCAAAACAAGCCTATCTCCATGCGTTATTTTTATCTAAAAAATATGGCGCTAAACTACACTTATTGCATGTCATCACCATTCATACTAAGGAGACCTTCGACCCAGGATATGATAATCCCCATCTTGAGCAGAATAATACTCAGCTAGAAAAATATGCCATGGAAGAAAGTGAAAAACACATAAAAGAGCATGCAGTCGGTGCGACCAGGATTATTAAAATCCAGAAACGAGGATATTCTCCTTCGGAAATTATATTAGAGTATGCAAATAAAAATAACATCGATCTGATTGTGATGGGAACTCATGGGCGTCGTGGCCTGGGTTACCTGTTTCTGGGGAGCGTTACTGAAGAAGTTGTGCGTTTTGCCAAATGTCCGGTATATACTATCAGGGAAAAAAAGATTGCAAAACCTGTACAAAAGATTAACCGGATTATGGTCCCGATCGATTTTTCGGATCACTCAAAAAAGGCTATCACCTATGCAAAAATCCTGTGCAGGGATTATGATGCCCAGCTGGAAGTGATACATGTGATAGAAGAATCGATACCCCCGGCTCTATTTGCATTGGAAAAATCCTCTTTATTGAAATTATTGCCGGACTTACATAAAAACTCATTAAAATTGATTGAAAAGATTGTTCACGATGTTCCGGGTCCTGTTATTGACACCTCTATAAAAGTCAGGGAAGGGTATGTGCCCAAAGAAATCCTTAAACATGCAGAGGAGAATAGTATTGATTTGATCGTCATGACCACGCACGGTACGAGTGGAGGGGATTATTTTTTACTGGGAAGTGTCAGCGAAAAAGTCATCCGCCGAGCTGCAAATCCGGTCTTTATTGTTAAATCATTTGGCAAGCAACTTTTTTAACAAAACCGGAGGATAATTGATAGTGAAAAAGTTTAAGAAAGCCCTCATGATACTTTTCCTTGATTTAGAATTTTCAGGTAATGTATTGGAATTTTTGGAAAATATTGATTTGTATTGATTATATTGTTTTATCTATCATTTTAAAAACAAATTTTAGAAAAAAATTAGTGAAATTCGAAATAAATCGTGAAAATTCGTGTCAGTCAAAGCCTGATCCGGCGAAGACGGATAATTCGTGGACTAATTTTTTTGTTTGCAGCCAACGGCTGCGGTATAAATGAATCAGGATAAATAAAACTAATATAAGAAAATAATTTAATATTTTTTAACCAGGAGTGACGATTGTCTATAGATAATACTAATTTGAATGGAATAAACATTCTGGATAATGCTGAAGGCGATTATACGCTATTGGATGATGATTTAGAAACATTAAAAAAAATAGCATGTGATGTTGACAGGGCAATTGAGGAGAGACTCGAAGCTTTCGAAGATGTTATCGACTCACAGATCGGTGACTCAAATTTAACCAGAGCCAGAAACATTGAGCGAATGATTGGATTCCGCCAGTTATACCTGAAATTTGAAGGAGGAAACCCTACCGGCACTCAAAAAGACCGCATCGCTTTTGCTCAGTCGATGGATGCCCTCAGAAGAGGATTTGACACAGTAACGATGGCTACCTGTGGTAACTATGGTGTGGCCATGGCTCTGGCAACTTCATTGGCCGGCTTAACTTGCCATATTTTTATTCCTGTTACCTTTCAGACAAAACGTAAAATAGAAATGGAAGAATTAGGTTCAAAAATTATTCCCTTTACCGGAGATTATGAGAACGCTGTTATTCAATCCCAGGATTATGCAGAAAAAAATGGATTTTATGATGCAAATCCCGGAGGGGCAAATACGGCCATTCAGTTACAGTCCTATGGTGAAATTGCCTATGAAATTTACGATGAACTCCGCGATGCTCCGGCAGCTGTGGCCATTCCTGTCTCTAATGGGACGACCCTGGCCGGGATTTATAAAGGATTTCTGAGTTTATATCGCCGGGGTAAAACTTCACGGATTCCCCGTATCATTGCTGGTTCATCGTTTAATAAAAATCCAATTGTTAATGCTTATTTAAAGGGCAAAGCCAGTTGTGAGGATCTTGAACCGGGAAGAATTAAGGAAACCCGGGTGAATGAACCATTAATTAACTGGCATTCCATTGACGGTGACCTGGCTCTATCAGCCATACGTAAAACAGACGGATGGGCGGCAAATATCAGTGATAAAAACCTGATGGCCTATTCTAAGAAAATTCGGGAACATGAAGGTCTCCATGTGCTACCCGCCTCAACGGCAGGATTAATTGCGCTGGTTGAGCAACAGGCCAGACAAAATTTAACCAATGACCGATATGTAGCAATTCTTACGGGGAGAAAAGCATGAATTTAGAAAATAATGCCATTGTCTACTGCGAGGGAGCTTTTAACACTCCTAATGGCAAGACCGCTCATGGCTTGGTACGTTTTTCTAAAAGATACAATATTTTATCTGTGATAGATTCAAAATATGCCGGTAAAGATAGTGGAGAAGTGCTTGATAACCGACAAAATAATATTCCTGTTGTTGCTTCTCTGGCACAAGCGTTGCAACAGGTAAAATCGCAAAAAATAATTCCAAATTATTTTGTTATCGGACTTGCCCCCGACGGGGGAAGAATGACGCCGGAGGTTAAACAATCTGTCAGGGAAGCGATTAGGGCAAATCTGAATATTGATAATGGGTTGCATGATTTTTTAGGTGAAGATAATGATATTGTAAATCTGGCAAAATGGCATAAGGTGCAGCTGAGAGATATTAGGAAACCCGCGGATCGCAAAAATTTACACTTTTTTTCCGGCAAAATAGAGGAGGTAAAGTCCCTGAAGGTTGCTGTACTTGGTACCGATTCGGCCATTGGAAAGCGGACAACAGCCTGGATCCTGGTCAATGCATTAATAAAAAATGGTATTAAAACTGAATTTATCGGTACGGGACAGACGGCCTGGATGCAAGGAGCAAAATATGGAATTATGTTAGATTCCCTGGTTAATGATTTTCTCACCGGTGAAATTGAGCATGCTGTCTGGACAGCCTGGAAGGAAACAGATCCTGATGTGCTTGTCATTGAGGGCCAGGGCAGTCTGCTTAATCCAGCGTACCCGGGCGGATATGAAATCCTGGCTGCCGCAAGACCCGATCTGATAATATTGCAACACGCTCCAGCAAGAAAAGAATATGACGGATTCCCCGGTTATCTGATTCAGCCATTGGAAAAACAGATACAGGCGATCGAGATAATTTCGAATAAACCGGTGATCGCAATTACCATTAATCATGAGAATATGAATAAAAATGATGTGCAAAAACAGAAAAAATATATCAATGACGCTTTAACTTTGCCGGTATTCGATTGTCTTCTGGATGGCGGTGACGCTTTAAGTCATGTAGTGATTTCTAAAATAAAAAAATAATTAGCCTGATCTATTCATAAAAATCTCACGCAGAAACGCAGAGACCTGCCCGCCGGCAGGCGCGGCGCAGAGAAAAAATTATTTATAAAATTTTTATAAAAAATTAAAAATAATTTATTACAATTTCACTATGTTGACGTAAATCATTTAAAAATAAATCGTTGCGTCGCTGCGCGTGCCTGCCGCGGTGGGCCGTCGCGAGAGATAGATTATCCAGGTTAGGTAAAATTAAAACATAATTATCAAAAAAAGAGATAATGCCAATGACAAATAATAACCCAAATCTGACACTCGATAGTTTAAAGGTTATTAATAAACTGGAGATAGGACCCGCAATATTAGATCCAAACCGTTTGGTGGCAACCTATAAATTACATCAAAATAAAAAGGTTGACCAGATTACATTAATATATAAATATGAAGAAAATGTTTTTCAACCGGATGATCCGGGAGATAAGAATATAGCGAATATGCTTGCCGCGCAGGTAGCGATGAACTATGGGCTTTTTTGTCATGAAATTATCTTTTATGGTTTATTCAACCAACAGGATAAACGTTTTATCAAAGAGATGACTGAAAATACCTCCCGCGAAATATATGTAAAGAAATTTCTTGAACCGAATCCTTTTATTAAAAATGATTGGAAAAATTTACCTGCTAAAGCATATGACAAATACACAAATGCAACGATTACCTTTATGTCCGACGATCTTGACAGTAAAAAATCCTTATGGAAATTCTGGCATACAGACAACAATAAACATGCCGTTCTATCCAGTGGAGGAAAAGATAGTCTGTTAAGTTATGGATTATTACACGAAATAGGAAAAGATGTACATCCAATTTTTATCAATGAATCAGGACGACATTGGTATACGGCTTTAAATGCTTACCGATATTTTAAAGAGAATATTCCAAATACAGGTAGAGTATGGACAAATTCAGACCGGGTATTTAACTGGATGCTACGACACCTCCCTTTTATACGTGCAGACTACTCAAATCTACGATCAGATGAATATCCTATTCGATTATGGACAGTAGCCGTTTTCCTATTTGGTGCTTTACCGATTTTAAAAAAGAGAGGGATTGGCTGCCTGGTCATTGGTGATGAGTATGATACAACAATCCGCAGAAATTTTAAAGGCATCACCCACTATGATGGATTATATGACCAGAGCCGTTATTTTGATAATATACTGTCACGTTATTTTTTGTCAAAAGGGTGGTCAATTGCCCAATTTTCAATAGTGAGACCGCTTTCAGAAATGTTAATTTTAAAAATATTAGCGGAACGGTATCCCCATTTACAGAAACATCAGGTTTCCTGTCATGCAACGCATATTGAGGGGGAGCGAATCTTTCCATGCGGAAAATGCGAAAAATGTCGTCGTATTATCGGGATGCTGACGGCGATTGACGTAGATCCTCGAACCTGTGGATATAAGATGGGACAAATTCAACCATGTTTAATCAGCTTACCCTCAGAGGGAATCCATCAGGAATCTGCCGGATATGAGCAATTACTTTTTATGCTAAAAGAAAAGGGCATATTAGATTTAGATACCGTATTTAAAGAACGGTCGGAAATTTTAAAAGTAAGAATCGATTCTCAACGGTCACCCTTTGAAACTATACCGGAAAGATTGAGAGAACCGTTATATAAAATCTTTCTAAAACATGCCAGTGGTGTGGTATATAAAATTGGTAAAAACTGGGTGGAAATCGACTTAAATTCTGATTTGTTGCTTCAAAAACCCTATCCATTTGAGACAATGGAAAAAAAGATAAAAAAAAATCCAAAGGATAAAAATGAAACCAATTCATTTGTCTGGGGACATTTAACCTGGCCGGACGTGAAAGAATACTTGGAAAGAGTCGATGTGGCTATTTTGCCGGTTGGTGCATTGGAGCAACATGGTCCCCATCTACCATTGGATACGGATTCATTTGATGCCGAATACCTGGCCAATCAGGTTGCCGGGGCCTGTAGTGAACCAAAACCTCTGGTATTACCGTCAATTCCCTACGGTGTATCCTATCATCATGATGGTTTTAAAGGTACGGTGAGTATCAATAATGATACCTTATCAAAACTCGTTTATGAAATTGGGATGAGTTTAGCCAAAAATGGAATCAAGAAAATTGTAATTATCAACGGACACGGAGGTAATAGTCCTTCTCTGAATTTTGCCGCTCAGATGATCAACCGGGATGCCCGTATTTTTGTTAGTGTGGATAGCGGAGAAACCAGTGATGTGGATATTTATCAGATGGTTGAGACCCCCAATGATGTTCATGCCGGTGAATTTGAGACCAGCACGGCCCTCGCAATTCGTCCCGATTTGGTAAAACTATCTCTGGCCCGGAAATCAGTGCCGGAGTTCTCCAGCCGCTACCTGAATTTTACTTCAAAACGAGGTATATCCTGGTATGCGTATACCGAAAAGATTTCGGAGGACGGTACCATGGGTGATCCGACCAAGGCAAATGCCGAAAAAGGCAAAAAAATGTGGCAGATCATGATCGCCCATCTGGTTGCTTTTATAGAAGATCTGAAAAATTTATCACTTGAAGAAATATATCAACGAAAATATTGATGGCAGATAAGGTTTATACGAACTTGCCGGGAGGAAGGTCTGCATGAAGATTATAGGTATGGAGTATATTGAGGTCGAGATGAATCTGGCCACCCCCTATACCATTGCCTATGAAACGGTGGAAAAAACGGTGAATGTATTTGTCCGAATGACCACGAATACGGGTTTGATCGGATTTGGCTGTGCTGCGCCAGATCTGGAAGTTACCGGAGAAACCCCTAAGTCAGTGTTCAATTGTCTGGATGGATTGATACGATCTGAGTTAATCGGACGGGATCCCCTGCGCTGGAGCCGTATAATGGAACATATCAAAAAAGAAATTTCCAGTCATCCATCCGCTCTGGCAGCTGTAGATATGGCTCTTTTAGATATTTTGGGTAAAACGGCAAAACTTCCGGTTTGGAAAATTCTAGGGGGATATCGGGACCGGATAAAAACCAGTGTAACAATCGGTATCCTGCCAACTCAAGAGACTGTTAATATGGCCCGGGAATTTATCACCAGGGGATTTAAGTGTTTGAAGATTAAAGGTGGTATCGATGTGCAGGAAGATATTGAACGGATAAATAAGGTCCGGGAAATAGTCGGAAAAGGTATCGACTTACGTTTTGATGCTAATCAGGGTTATTCAGTGGAAGACTCCATAAAGTTTGTCCGTGACACCAAGGCAGCCAACCTGGAACTGATCGAACAACCTACGCCCCGGGGACAACCCGATTTATTGGGCAGGGTAACCAGTGCGGTACCGATTCCGGTAATGGCCGATGAAAGTCTGATGAATTTAAGAGATGCTTTCCGGCTAGCCCGCCGGGATTTGGTGGATATGGTAAATATTAAAATCATGAAAGTCGGTGGGATTTCCGAAGCGTTGCATATTAATTCGGTGGCCCGCTCCGCAGGGCTTGAAGTCATGGTTGGCTGTATGGATGAATCTGCCCTGGCGATTACCGCCGGTCTGCATTTTGCCCTGAGTAAACCAAATGTTGTTTATGCTGATTTGGATGGTCATCTTGATTTGATCGATGATCCTGCCGGGGGAATGATCAAAATAAAAAATGGATATCTTTATCCAAATGAAGAACCGGGATTGGGCATCAATTTAAAACTATTTTAAACATGAATACTATGTGATTCAACCTTCCCATGCCCAAGCGTTTATCTCTACCTTTTGAATATAGAGCAAGGATTAACGATTTTTGATTTAAGAATTGAAAACTCATAAAAATTTCCATTCAGAAGAACGACGCATTAACTTTGTAGTATTAATAAATGATGAATGACTAAGTGAAGAATTCAATCCGGAGGCAAATATGCGATTTATCGTTTCTTATTTTTTAGTAATTATCATCATAAACATATCCTCTACCAGTTGGGGGCAAGTGAGTGCCGAGGAAGAACCCGAGTATCAGAAATTCATTCAGAGTTTTATTTACCGGCAAATACAGATCTGGTCATGCTAAAAAAGATTGCTTATCGTGCGGCAGCAGTATCCAGATATGTTTATCTAAAAAAACCGATTACTGTTATCATTAAGAATGAAATGCATGAAGGCCGTTCCATTTTGAAGATACGCCTAAAAGCATATGTTT
>CAZBBC010000070.1:0-21853 GCA_964489835.1 uncultured Calditrichota bacterium | reverse complement strand
GGATGAGTTTTTTTAATCCTTAATTGAATCATATTTTTTAACAAAACATATAGGATTCTATCTATTGAAAGGATCAATTCATGGTCGTTGGAAAAGGTGATTCTTCAAACATTTTAAAAGAAACGGATGTACGAAACCTCTGTCAGGAAGCATTCGCTAAAGAAAAATTAGTCAGTAAAAGAATTTTAGCAATTATTCCCGACCATTCACGTACGGCTCCGATTGACAGGGTGTTTAGAGTCGTCTATGAACTTCTCGCCAAACAGGTCTCACAACTCGATTTTTTGGTCGCCTTAGGAACCCATCCGCCGATGAAAATGGATGCCATCTATCAACGGGTGGGGATCACAGCGCAGGAGCATCAAGAGAATTTTACGAAGGTACGTTTTTTTAACCATCACTGGAATGATCCCGATCATCTGAGGCTTGCCGGCACTATTCCGGAAGACGAAATTGCTGCGATCTCAGGCGGTTTGATGCGGGAAAAAGTTGATGTAACAATCAATAAAATGGTTTATGAATATGATGTGTTGATGATCATCGGACCAACGTTTCCTCATGAAGTGGTTGGATTTTCCGGCGGTAACAAGTATTTATTCCCCGGTATTGCCGGCCAGGAAATAATTGATATGTTCCACTGGCTGGGAGCGCTGATCACAAATCCTGAAATAATTGGGAAAAAATATACGCCGGTCAGAAAAGTGGTCGATACAGCAGCCGGTTTTTTACCTATGCAACGATTATGCCTCAGTCTGGTAGTCAAAGGGGAAGATTTGGCAGGGCTGTATATTGGTACACCGGAGGAGGCGTGGAACGCCGCCGCTGATCTTTCAGACAAGATACATATCGTCTATAAAGATAAACCCTTTACAAAGATACTTTCAAGGGCACCCTTAATGTATGATGATATCTGGACAGGTGGAAAATGCATGTATAAACTGGAGCCGGTGGTTGCCGATGGGGGAGAATTGATCATCTATGCCCCTCATATTAAGGAAGTATCCGTCACACACGGTACGATTATTGAAAAAATCGGCTACCATGTTCGCGATTATTTCAATAAGCAGATGGATAAATTTACGGATATACCCGGCGGAATCATGGCACACTCTACCCATGTGAAGGGAATCGGTAGTTTTCAAAATGGCGTAGAGAAACCAAGAATTAACGTAAGTCTGGCAACGGGCATTTCCAGGGAGGTATGTAAGAAAATTAATCTTGGATATCATGATCCCCAGACGATCAGGCTGGAAGAATGGGAAAACAGGGAAGCAGAGGGTATTTTATACGTTCCGAAAGCGGGTGAGATCCTATATCGACTGGCAAATTAGGTATATCTCTACCAGCTGGCTATACGTGTAAACTTAAATAAGAAAAAGATTTTTTTAACCACGAATTGCACGAATTAGCGCGAATTTACACGAATTATATTTATAATATTTTATAAAATTAACAAAATTTGGGGAAACTATGGATATTAGATTTGACGATAAAGTGGCTCTCATTACCGGGGCAAGCCTTGGCATTGGTGCCGCGACAGCGATAGAATTTGCCAAAGCCGGCGCCAGAGTTATTGTAAATTACAAAAGCAGCGAAAAAGAGGCCCTGGAAGTTGTAAAAAAGATCGAATCTACCGGTGGCTCGGCGGTTGCCGTCAAAGCCGATGTATCAAAAGCAGACGACGTAAAAAGACTGGTGCAGACCACGGTAGACACTTATGGCAGTCGCATCGATATTCTGGTCAATAATGCCGGCAGTCTCCTGGAACGGCGCAGGATTGAAAAAATGACCGAAGATTTGTGGGACGAATGTATGGCAGTTAATGTAAAAAGTGTTTATCTCTGCACCCAGGCCGTATTGCCCTATATGAAAAAACAGAGATATGGACGGATTATTAATCTTTCATCAATTGCTGCCCGAAACGGGGGCGGTATTGGCGTTACCCATTATAGTGCCAGCAAAGCAGCTGTTCTGACGATGACAAAAGGTCTGGCCAGAGAACTTGCCGATACGGGGATCACCGTAAATGCCATTGCCCCGGGTGTCATTAATACACCTTTCCATGATAAATACAGCCCCAGAGAATTAAGAGAACAATTTAAAAAATTGATTCCGCTGGCCAGAGAGGGTGAAGCGGAGGAAATTGCCTATGCTATTCTCTTTCTTGCTTCCGATTATGCCAATTTTATTTTAGGTGAAACGATTGAAATCAATGGCGGACAGCTGATGGATTGAGTAATGAGACGTCAATAAACGGTATCTGCGCCGCGCCTGCCGGCGGGCAGGTCTTCGCGGCTGCGAGAGATTTTTTTAACTGCTGTTATTTTTAAAAGGAGTCATGGATGAATAAAAATATTCTTGTTGCCCAATCCGGCGGACCGTCACCGGTTATTAACAGTTCTTTGCGAGGTATTATTGAAACCTGCCGGATGTTTCCCGATAAATTTTCAAATATATATGCCGGCTATCACGGCATAGAAGGGGTGTTAAAGGAAGAATTGCTGGATTTGTCTGCGCAGAACGAAGAAGAAATATCATTGTTAAGAACGACACCTGCGGCGGGATCGATCGGTACCTGTCGATATAAACTGAAAGAACATCAAAAAAATGATTTTCAGCGTGTTATCGATGTCTTCCGGGCGCATGAAATCGGTTATTTTTTCTACATCGGTGGTAACGATTCAATGGATACCGCCAATAAAATGGCAAAGTTAGCCCAGGAGCAGGGGCTGGATCTAATATCTGTAGGTGTTTCAAAGACGATTGACAATGACGTGGGCGATTCTGAGTTCAAGCTTATTGATCACACACCCGGTTATGGAAGTGTCGCCCGTTACTGGTCACATATTGTACAAAACATTAATGAAGAAAACATGGGTTCTTCTCCCGCAGATCCGGTCATTGTCCTGCAAGCAATGGGTAGAAAGATAGGTTTTATTCCGGCAGCGGCCCGGTTAGCAGATCCTAAACGGGAGATGCCATTGCAAATCTATCTTCCCGAATCAAAATTGTCCTTAGATGAATTAAAAGATAATGTCAATGATGAATTACAGCGCAGTGGTCGGGTAATTGTCGTCGTGAGTGAAGGTTTTGATGTTGGTGACCTCGGTGAATTAAAGGATTCTTTTGGGCACATCACCTTTAGTTCCAGTTTTTTTACTGCGCAGCAGATCGTGGTTAATCAGTTGAATAAATCGGGAATTAAAGCGCGCGGTGCGGCCCGGGGACAGGTATCCGGAACAGATCAACGGGATACGATAATTTACGCCTCAACTATAGACTTAGATGAAGCCTACAAAATTGGTCAGAATGCCGTAGTTATTGCCGTAGAGGATGGCAATGGTTATATGTCAACCTTATTAAGAAGACCAGGTTTGATTTATAATGTTGACTATGATAAAGTTTCGCTGGATCTGGTAGCCAATTCTGAGCGTGAATTCCCGCAGGATTGGATCGCTGAAAGCCGGATCGATGTCAGTGATGCGTTTATTCACTATGCCCGGCCACTAATCGGTGAGGATTGGGTGAGTGTGCCAATGATTAATGGCCGGCAAAGATTTACGAATTTTAAAAAGATATTTGCCGGTCAAAAATTGCCGGCTTATACACCGGAAGCTTTTTGATATTTTTGAAGGTCTTAGATTCCTTCGCTTCGCTCGGAATGACGATAATTGCCATTTTTAGGAAATCGCTAAATATTTAATAATAAAAAACTCTGCGTTGTTGCTTACCCGCCTCAGGCGGGGCGTCTTTGCGAGAAAAAATATACAAATTAGGAAAATCTAGAGGAGAATAGAATATGTCTGACCCCCAAGCCGGATTGCGAGATCTGCAACCAAAACATAAATACCTGATCGCTATTGATTCCGACGGTTGTGCCTTTGATACAATGGAGATCAAACACAAGGAGTGCTTTATTCCGAATATCGTCAAATACTGGCATCTACAGCCTGTCTCAAAATATGCCCGGGCGGCGGCGGAATTTGTTAATTTGTATTCCAAGTGGCGCGGAATTAACCGGTTTCCAGCCTTGTTAATGGCCTTTGACCTGTTAGAAGACTGGCCCGAAGTCCAGAAACGCCAGGTTAATATACCAAAGGCCCAATCGTTGAGAGACTGGGTGGGAAGAGAGACCAAACTCGGGAATCCGGTGCTGGAATATGAAGTTAGTGCCAGTGGAGACCCGGTACTAAAGCAGGCCCTTGATTGGAGTAAAGCGGTAAATGCTACCGTTGCAGATATTGTTCATCATGTACCGCCGTTCCCCTTTGTCCGTGAAAGCCTGGATAAAGTATCCCAATGGGCGGATATCATTGTATGTTCGGCCACGCCTTATGAAGCGTTGAAGAGGGAATGGGAGGAGCATGAAGTGGCTCGGTATACCAGAATTATTGCCGGTCAGGAAATGGGAAGTAAAAAAGAGCATATCCATCTAGCTTCTCAGGGCAAATACAAAGCGGAGAATATATTGATGATCGGCGATGCCCCGGGTGACATGAAAGCGGCCAGAGGCAATAATGCCTGGTTTTTTCCAATAAATCCGGGTGAAGAGGACAAATCCTGGGAATTTTTCTTCAATGAGGCTGCTGATAATTTTAAAAATGGAAAATATACAAAAGAATACGAGGAATATCTGGTAGTACAATTTGAAAAAAAATTACCGGATACACCACCCTGGAAGACCTGATTATTACCATGAGTGAAGACCTTAAGACTCTTCTTGATCATCTTCTGAACGTGCTCGATCCAGACCGCCAGGAAGAGATTGAACATCGTCACATACGAGCACTCAACTGGAAACCCACTGACCGTCTGCCTGTGATAGTGACGTTGCGTGAACCCCGGGAACTGCGCTTCACTCCATATCCTCACGGGGAAGTATTCGAGAATCCGGAGAAAATGCTCTTCAACGAACTTGTCTATGCCTTTAATACCAGCATAGCTTCCCGTGACGTACTTGCCGACGACCTGCCTTGTACGATCCGCGCTAACTTCGGAACGGTTGTCATCCCATCCATGTTTGGGGCATGGGTTGAGCAAATCGGAGACAACCCTCCATGGGTTCGTCACAACGACAATGGCGATATGTACCTCGAAAAGGTATTAGACCACGATCCGTTGGATTTCTCAATGGGCTGGTGTCCAAAGGTGGTTCAAATGTGCCAGTTCTACCAGAGTGTCCTCTCGGACTATCCAAAACTGAAACGGCTTGTCAGATTAGTGTTGCCGGATCTTCAAGGGCCTTTCGACAATCTTGAGCTTGTCATCGGAAGTGATGTGTTTGCAGAACTCTACACCAGTCCGGATCTCGTTTCCAAGGCCCTCGCGGCCATGGCAACAGCTCAAATTGGCTTTGCACGACATATCGAGCCATACGTTAGTGACAAATCTGACACATTTTCGCACCAACATGCCACAATGATCAAAGGTAGAATTTTGCTACGTAACGATTCTGTGATCATGATGTCGCCGGAGATGTACCGGAGTATAGTCGCTCCTCATGATGAACGCGTCATGCAAGAACTGGGCGGCGGAGCTATCCACATTTGCGGAAAAGCAGACGGCCACGTACCGGCCTTTCTTGAATTGCCTTCCATTCGCTGTATACATTTAGGACAACCTGAATTGAATAATATTGATGAACTTTATATACAGTTTGAACAACGTCACATACCCCTTGCTCGCGTGAAGGTTTCCAGGGACGATTTGGCCTCAGCCCGGATCATGGACCGATTCCCCACTGGCTTATCTCTTCTTTTTGAAGCAGATTCTATTCGAGACGCGAAGAAAACTCTGGACGCCTACCTAAGAGCAACAGAGAAGCGGAGTACGAGTCAGACGGCCGAGCAAAAGGAAAATTTACCTTGAAAAACAAAATTTTTACTTCCTTAGTTCTTTTAGTATTACTAGTCTCTAATTTAGTTTTGGCTCAACAACCGTTTAACACAGACATCGCAATTTTGAATACCATCATCCTGGGTTCTCAAGTTAATGAAAATGCCGGACCACATGGTGCAGAGCAGCGAAGGGCTTATGCATGTGAGCCGGTAAAGATCGATAGTGGAGTGGCTCAGATGTTTGTGGATGACTTTTTGATTGATGATGGATTAAATCTCAAGCGGACTCTCCATCAACCGAAAAAGGATAACGGCGGAAACTTCCCGATTCTTGAGTTAGAGGATGAGTTCAAGGGATATGGCGCTACACTTTTGGCAAATGGCACCATCGTTTATGATCCTCGTTTAAAGAAATATGTGATGTTTGCCGAATCTTTCTCAAAACACAAAAAAGAGTTAGGCAAGGACCAGATATGGGATTGTGCAAGATTATACCGATTTACTTCCAAAGATGGAATAAATTGGATCAAGGGAGATAACGGCCGCCCGCAGCTATTATGGCCCCTGAGCAAAAAAGATCTGAAAGTAACCAAAACTGGATCACACGCTAGAAATATTGACCTGTTTTCCTGTTATTATGATACTAATGATAAGAAATATCCCTATAAGGGCTGGCTTTGGTTTGATTATTGGGAAGAAGAACAGGAATGTGCTCGTCTTATGCGTTCATCGGATGGGATTAATTGGGAATGCGGTGAAATAATCATACAAGGTTTCTCCAGAATAATTTATCAAGATGGACGTGTGATGAGCGGCCCACGCGACGTGACATTTTTTTATCATGACCCTGTAGAGGACCGGTTTTTATCTATAATGAAGTTTATGAGTAAGAAACCAGTGGAGTATGACAATCAATTGCGCTCCCGGGCCTATGCCTTTCTTGAGAAAATCGATGAACCCTTTGATACAAACCAGATCACACATATTGAGTTGCTTCCACCTGCCGCTGAAGCAAACGGTGACATGCCACACGATCAGTATTATTCCAGTACAGGATGGCGGTATGAGTCCCAATGGCTCGGTGCTCTCAAGATATGGCACGCGGAAGGTGATTATCCTTTTTCTGCGGCAGGCTGCGCATTTTTTAAACTTCTTGTGAGTCGAGATGGACTGCATTGGGAAAAAGTCCAGTTTCCAAATGATGATGGTGTTCCGGAAGTCTTCATCCCCAATGGTCCCGAGGGAGGCAACAATGGCCGCAACGATGGTGGCTACATGACAGACTTCACCCAGGGGCCACTTCGGATAGGCGACGAGCTGATCTATTATTACGGTTGTTCTTCTTACGGCAAGAATCAACCAAAGGAAATGAATCATTGGGGAGGCGGCATTTTCCGATCACGTCTGCGTCTTGATGGGTTTATCTCAGTTGATGGCGGTGTCCTAACCACAAAACCTCTTACTTTTAAAGGACAGAATCTATTTGTCAACGGCAAGGGGCCGATCATGGTGGAAGTGCTTGATGTTTGCGGGAAAGGATTAGGCTCTTCCGAGATAATCGGTGATTCACTGCATCATGAGGTAAAATTCGACGGTAAAAGTTTAAGAAAACTCTCCCAACGTCGCCCAGCAAGATTACGGTTTACGGTTTATAAAGGTGGAGAGCTGTACTCCTTTACGGTGGGAAACCGTAAATTTTAAAAATAGTAAATGGACAGATAATGGAAGCTGTTTCAATTTTCAACTAATTTTGGCGCATACTATAAAAAGCTATCAATAAGGGGAGAAATAACCTAACCTGATCTATTCATACCGCAGCACAATGCTGCAAACAAAAAAAATAGTCCACAGATTTTCCGTCAAAGCCGGATCAGGCGAAGACTGACACGGATTTACACGGATTTTATAAAAAATTATTAATATTATAGTTTTAATCTGTGTCCGGCTGCGCCGGATAATCCGTGGATAAAAAATTTTTGACTACAATAGCATATAGTAGGAATGACATGATCGAAATTATATTGAAAAAAACGTTTTTAATAAGTTGCCTGGTAATATCATTTGGAATTATGCAGGCTGGGGAGTGTGCCTCGAAAAAACCATTGTTCATTAAGGATGGTGTAGCGCAGATGTTCATCGATGACTATCTGATAGAATCATCGATAACCCTGGAACGCACGCTGCATCAGCCAAAGAAAGATAATGATGGGGATTTCCCAATCATTGAACTTGGTGATGAATTCGGCAAAGAAGGAGCCAGCTTACAAGCTAACGGTACAATTGTATATGATCCAAAAATTAAGCGATATGTAATGTTTGCGATGGGATTTACAATTACACGCGGAGACTGGGATCGTTCCCGGATATACCGTTTCACTTCTGCAGATGGGATGGATTGGATCAAAGGAGACGATGGTAGTCCTGAACGGGTTTACCCAAATAATTCCGAAGAGCTCTTCGATCCTGTTTCCGGAAAAAGAGCGACATATTTCGGCATGTTTTCGTGTTGTTATGACAAATCGGATAACAAATACCCATATAAGGGATGGCTGTGGTTTTCCAACTGGGGTGATGAACTGGAAGGAATACATTTAGTGATTTCCTCCGACGGTAAAAAATGGAAACGCGATAAACAGATTATTGATGGATATGCAGGAAAAGATGATCCCACTTGCAAGGAAATTCGTCAAGACGGCAAGGTGGTTTGCGGCGCAGGCGACGTCACCCTTTTTTATCACGATGAGGTCGAGAACCGTTTCCTTGGATTGTTCAAATTTCTTGCCCCCAAAGAAGTCGAGTACGGAAACAGGCTGCGATCGAGAGCTTATATGTTTCTCGATAGAATAGATGTCCCTCTCGACTTGGATAAAGGCATAAGACATATCGAATTTCTACCACCCGTTGCCAATGTGGACGGCAACATGCCATATGACGAATTTTACGCTTCAACCGCATGGCGTTATGAATCGTTGTGGCTGGGAGGACTTAAGGTCTGGCACAACAGGGAAGATTACCCCTACTCAGCGGCAGGGTGCGCTTTCTATAAACTTGCTGTAAGCAGGGACGGCCTTACCTGGGATAAAGTACCGTTCAAGAATGACTCGGGTATTCCGGAAGTATTCATCCCCAACGGACCAGAAGGGGGAAATAGCGGGCACAATGACGGTGGATACATGACGGAATTCAGCCAGGGGCCATTGCGTATTGGAGATCAATTGATTTATTATTATGGAGCAACTTCATGGGGGAAAAATTTTCCAAACTGGATGAGGCTCTCAGGCGGCGGCATATTCCGCGCACGATTACGTCCCGACGGATTTGTCTCTGTGGATAAGGGTAAGTTTAGAACAAAACTTCTCGCATTTAAAGGAAATGATTTATATATAAACAGCGTCGGTTATGTAACAATAGAGGTTTTGGATGAAGATGGTGAAACGTTGGGTAGGTCCAATGTGAATGGGGATTCGCTCAGACATAAGGTGACGTTTAAAGGGAAATCACTGGGAGAACTTTTCCCGGGTGGCAGGGTACGCCTGCAATTTACAGTCGGCGAGAAAGGATCAGGAAGTCTTTATTCGTTCACTATTAAATAAATTGACCTATTAATGATGTCCCATTCTCAAAAAGGCTTTTAAGAAAAATAACTTGACGGCACTTGAATCAGCGGATTGATGTATCTGTAGTAATAAAAAACTATGCAAAATTACAAAGTCAAGAAAGAAGTACTACTAAGATTGACGTTATTGTTGATCTTTATTTCGGTAGTGCTGATTTGGCGGCCGGCCAGGGCAGGCGAGAGTTCGGAATCGGCTGATTTTATGCGCTGGTCGGATTCGCAAAGTGATTTTTCGCAGGGACTGCTTAATGGTGCGGTGGTCGGGATTAGTCATGACATGTTTATCTTGGTGGGCGGTTCATCCGATGAAAAGGGTCAAGCGATAATTGATACGATTTATGTGAAGTCGGTGGGTGAGGGGCTATGGCAAAAAGGCGGCCGATTGCCTCATCCTTTGGCGTTCAGTGCAACGACCGCTTATAAGGATGGATTGCTGATCATTGGAGGACGTGACGGTGAATCGACCAGTAACGATGCGTTTATATTACGGTGGGTACCTCAAAGGGAAAAGGTGGAAATCGAGCGGTTGGAGATACCGGCATCTGATCTGAAATGCCGTTCGGCGACGGTAGTGGGCGATATGGTCTATACAGTGGGATCAGATAACGAAAAAAGTCTATTTGCAGCGATGGATTTGTCAAAGGCTCCGCCGGAGCGTGAATGGCGGGAATTGATTTCCTGTCCGGATACATCGCAAAAGCCAGCGGCGATGGTCAATCAATATGGTGCGGTGTTTTTGTGGGGTCGGGACGGTAAGGGTTGGCGATACGATCCGATGCAGAAGCAATGGACGGCGATCGCTGAGCTTCCTTTTGCCAAAAAACAGGCTTTTGTCCTTCCGTATGGCCAGTCGCACATTCTTGCGGCGGGCAGCGTTGAAGCGGACCGATCGGTTCAAGGTGTTTATGCATACCATACGATCACGGACCGGTGGATGAAGATGAAAATCTGGACGGTTGACCTTCGGGCCTACGCATTCGTGGGTGAGGGTAATGAAATTTATCTGTTGCTTGTCGGGGACGACAACCTGAAGGTCTACCGAGGTGAGCAGGCCCCCTATGAAGCACATTTTGTATGGATGGATTATACAACGCTGGGCGGGTATCTGTTGCTGATGGTGGGCATAGGTGTCTATTTTTTGCGTCGCGGCAAGAGCACGGACGATTTTTTCCTGGGTGGGCGTCGTGTCCCGTGGTGGGTAGCAGGGATCAGCATCCGGGCGACACAGATCAGCTCGATCGGATTTATGGCTATCCCGGCGAAGATTTTCTCGACGAATATGGCATACTTCTGGGGATTGATCGGAACACCACTGGCATGTCTTCTGGTGATCTATTTTTATCTACCGTTTTATCGCCGGTTAAAAGTGACGACGGCGTATGAATATCTGGAACAGCGGTTCAACGTGGGGTCACGACTGATGGGTAGCCTGGTGTTCATCCTGTTTCAGTTGGGCAGGATCAGTATTGTGATGTATTTACCGGCGGTGGCGTTATCGGCGGTGACGGGAATCAATATTTTTGTGTGCATTGTGGTGGCGGGCGTTTTATGTACGATTTATACGGTATTGGGCGGGATCGAGGCAGTAATCTGGACGGATTTGCTTCAGGCGATTGTGCTGTTTGGAGGGGCGATATGTATTTTTGTTACAGCGCTTGTGGCGACAGATGGGGGCGTGGGCGGATTTTTTGATATCGCCGGCCAATATGACAAGTTTCATTCGATCGACTGGACATGGGATATGACGGTGACGGCCATCTGGGTCATTATCGTGGGAGAGTTTTTTATGAAGCTGGTAACGTATTCGTCGGACCAGGCGATCGTGCAGCGTTACCTGACGACGAAAGATGAAAAGGAGGCGGTGAAATCAATCTGGATGAATGTCGGTTTTGCGATTTTCTGGTGGACGATGATTTTCCTGTTGGGCGCGATTCTGTTTAGTTATTATCAGACGCGTCCTGAACTGCTGGATCCCCGAATCAGAACCGACGCCATCGTACCGTTGTACATTGCACAGCGGCTGCCTGCGGGGATTTCGGGGCTAGTGATCGCTGGGATTTTTGCGGCGACAATGTCAACAGTGGATAGCGGGATGCATAGTATTGCAACGTCATTTGTAACGGATATCTACCGTCGTTTCTGGTCCGGCCGACCGGATCGGGTGTACCTGTTCTGGGCGCGTATAGTCACCGTTATGCTGGGTGTGTTCGCGACTGCTGTTGCCGTGTGGATGGCGGTGGCAGATATTAAGTCGATCTGGGATTTGTTTATGAGCCTGCTGGGCTTATTGAGCGGTGGGCTTGGTGGGCTGTTTGCGTTGGGGATTTTCACGCGCCGGGCGAACGGTGTCGGCGGGCTGGTCGGGCTGATCGCCAGTGCGTTGATTCTGTATTGGGTCAAAACGCATACGTCGATTCACTTTTTCCTTTATGCGGGGACTGGATTTATCAGTTGTATGATCGTCGGGTATATGGTGAGTTTGATCGTGCCCGTTCGAAAGAAGAATTTGGCGGGGTTAACGATTTACGATATGGGTCGTCGGGAGAATGGATAAGTGGCGTCTAATACAACCGATCTTTTGTGTTTAATTATCAGGAAAGAATTTTAGTTATGGACAAGGAACAGAATGCATTTGAAGTCTGGCGGAGGGAGAGTCAAGCGATTCGCCGCTTGGTGATCGAGATGGCATATCGGGCGGGATCGGGCCATTGCGGCGGTTCATTGTCGTGCGCGGAGATTCTGGTCGTGCTGTATCGGGGGTTACTCAATTATCGCGTGGATGAACCCGGCTGGGACGAGCGAGACCGTTTTATTTTGTCGAAGGGGCATGCCGCGCCGTCACTTTACGCGATGCTGGCGCGTGTCGGATTTATCTCGGAGGATCTGTTGTGGACCTTGCGGCGTCTTGGCAGTGCGTTGCAGGGGCATCCGGATATGCGAAAGGTGCCGGGCGTGGAGATATCCACCGGATCGCTTGGCATGGGGATTTCGAACGGGATCGGCACGGCATGGGTCGGCCGGCATCGAGGCCGGGACTGGAAGACGTTTGTCGTGGTGGGCGACGGGGAACTGGACGAAGGCCAGAACTGGGAGGCAGCGATGCTGGCGGGGAAGCTGGCCCTATCGAACCTGGTGGTTATTGTCGACTGCAACGGCGTTCAGCTCGATGGAACGACGGACGCAATTATGCCGTTGGGTGATTTGAAAGCAAAATTTCAGGCGTTCGGCTGGTCGGTCACGCGGTGTGACGGGCATGATTGCCGGTCGGTTTATGAAGCGGTCCAGCAAGCGGTCAGGATGGACGGACCGGCGATTGTGCTGGCCCGGACGGTCAAGGGCAAGGGTGTGTCGTTTATGGAGGGCCACTATCAGTGGCATGGCGCGCCGTTGTCCGAAGCAAATTATCAGCAAGCCATGAAGGAATTAAAATCATGAGCGATAAACACATTGAGCATTTACCCATGCGCCGCGTCTTCGGCAATCATCTGGTTCGGCTGGGCGAGCAGATGGAGGACCTGGTGGTTCTGGACGCTGACACATCCAATTCCACACAGACCATACTTTTTGGTGCGGCATTTCCGGATCGTTTTATCAATTGCGGTGTAGCGGAAGCGAACATGGTCTCTGTCGCTGCGGGTATTGCCTCAGCAGGCATGAGACCGGTGGTCTCGGCGTTTGCGTTTTTACTGGCCATGCGTGCCTCTGATCAGATTCGAAGCCAGATCGCCTACAGCCGGTTGCCAGTGGTCATAGCCGGCGGTTATGCGGGCCTAAGTGATTTTGCCGACGGCGGCAGTCATCAGTCGATTTCGGATTTGTCGTTTTTTCTGTCGATGCCGTCGATGACGGTGGTGTGCCCGGGCGATGCGCGAGAAACGGAGTTATCCCTGGAAGCGGCTTTGGCAATGGATGGACCGGTCTATTTACGTTTGTCTCGCGCAGATGTGTCACGTCTGGAGACCCCTGAGGCGTTTTCGATTGGCAAAGCGTTTGTGCGTCAGGGAGGTGACGATGTTGCCCTGGTCTGTACCGGCCATATTTTGGAACGGGTATTAGAAGCCGGTTTGGAATTGCGTCGCAAGGGGATCAGTGCTCGCGTGATCGATATGCATACCGTCAAACCACTGGATGTGGAGGCATTGCAGGCAGCAGCACAACAATGCGGCTGTATTGTCACGTGTGAAGAGCATACTATTATCGGTGGGTTGGGGAGCATGGTGGCCGGGTGTTTAGCCGGCCTGTGTCCAGTGCCGGTCCGGATGGTGGGAATTCAGGATGTGTTCGGCCAGTCGGGTTCTTATACTGATTTGCAAATAAATTATGGTTTGTCGCCGGCAGCGATCGTCGAGGCGGCAGAACAGGTGATAGCACAAAAGGAGAAATGCACAAATATATGACAATAACACCCTTTCATTTACGTGGTTCGGTCGTTCCGTTGATTACGCCGTTGACAACGGACGAAGAGATCGATATCAAGGCGTTTAAGGGATTACTCCAATTTCAGCGTGAGCGGGGAACCGATGCGATATTTTTACTGGGCAGCTGCGGTGAAGGGCCTTGTTTGACCGATGATGCCCGGCAAACCGTACTGGATTCGGTTTTGGCTTTAGAACAGAAGCTGCCGATTTTTGTGGGCGTATCGGAGCCAGCGACACGTCGTGCGGTGCAGTGGGCGGTTCAGGCGGCCCGAAAAGAAGTCACAGCCCTGGTTGTCATGCTGCCGACATTTCACTGGAACAAGTTCGCTGATGAAATGGTTGATCATATTCGCGCTATTTATGATTCGACAGGTAAGCCTATTATCCTGTACAATTTCCCATTGAAGACGGATGGTGTGATGATCCCGGTCGAGGTCATTCGGGATCTTCGTCAGGAAAATATCATCATCGGAATCAAGGACAGTTCGGGTGATCTGGAATATCTGTCGCAATTGGTTGCATTACGAGATGAATTAGGCGGTTTGGGTATAATGAACGGCGAGTTAAAGACAGCCTGTGAAGCGTTAAAATTAGGGGTGGATGGGTTAGTGATGTCCTACACGAATGTCGAGCCGGATAAATGCCGGGAAATGATTCGGGCGGTTCAGGAGAACGATTTTGAACGGGCCGAAGCGATTCAACAGCGCATGATTCAGGTCTGGAATACCTTTGACGCGACTGTCAATCCGGTGATGAAGGTCAAGGCGATTCTGGCCGCCCATGGATTATGTGAGCCGATCTGTTGTGCCCCGGTACGTAGAATTGAACCGATCATTCCCGAACCAATGAAGGGAGATAAATCATGATTCGTCCAAAAGTGGGTTTACTGGTCTTTAGCGAATCGTTGGCACGCGAGGATGTGTATCGCAAACGCAAACCGATCGCCGACCGTGAAGTGCAGCGTTTTGTCAGCGCACTGGGCAATGAGGTGGCGTTGGTCTGGCCGAGCGTGCGGGAGATTCGCAGCAAGCGGCAAGCGATGGCGGCAGTGCGTGAACTGGAAGCAGCAGCGGTGGATGCGGTTGTGCTGTATGTGGCGATATTCGTTTCGCCTGCAGTGGTGGCCCATACCGCCAACCTGTTGCGTGTCCCGTGTTTGCTGGCGTGCAACGAGGCAGAGGATTCGATCAGCCAATTGGCGTTTTTAGCTTCCAGCGGCGCGATCCAACAGATTGGCACGCCCTGCTGCCGAATTGCAGGTGACGCCGCGGAGCCGGCCAATCGCACCCGGCTGATTCATTTTCTTCGGGCGGCTTCAGCTATGCAGCAATTACGCGGACAAACCTTTGGTTGTATAGGCGGCCGATCGTTGGGGATCAGCACCGGTACTGCTGATTTGTCGTTATGGGAAAGAATTTTCAACGTGGATATCGAGCATGTCGATCAGCACGAATTGTATGACAGGGCGCAGCATATAGATCCCGGGACGGTGGAGCGGCATGTGCAGTGGCTGAAGGAAAAGGCTGCTGTTCATTTCAACGAGACTACATTCACCGAAAAGCATCTGGAAAAACAGATACGAAGTTATCTGGCGATGAAGGAGATTGTAGCGGCATATGAGATGGATTTTGTGGGCGTGAAGTGTCAGACGGAGATGTCCAACCGGTACTGTCTGCAGTGTCTCAATGTGGCATTGTGCAATGATCCGTATGACGCCGACGGCGCGAAGGAGCCGGTGTGCTGCAGTTGTGAAGCCGATGCAGACGGAGCACTGACGATGCAGATTTTGAAACTGCTTAGCGGCGGTAAGCCGACGAGTTTGAATGATCTGGTGCAGATAGCGGATACGAGCATGGTGCTGGCGAACTGCGGAGCGATGGCCAGCTATTTTACGCAGCTGTCCGAAAATGCTGATGACAATCTTGGTGCGCTAATGGTCGGGCCGCACAATTTTGGCGAGGCAGGCGGCGGATCGACCCAGTTTGTTGTGCCCGCAGGAATTGAAATGACGTTCGCCCGTCTGTTTCATAAAAAGGACGGATATTCCCTGGGTGTAATGACGGGAACAACGGAGGCCAAAACTATTGCGGAGGATTCGGCGCTTCGCGTTCGGCCGCTGATCTTTGCACAAATCGATATTGATAAAATACGATTTCTGGAGACATTTGGGTCCAATCATCTGTTGGCGGTTGAGGGACATCTAAAGGGTGAGCTTTCGATGCTGGCGGATTTACTGGAGATTAAGTTTATCGATTATGACCATGCCTCTTAAATCATACTGCAGCTATGCTGCAATCAAAGAAAAGAAGTCCACGGATTATCACGCCGAAAGGCGAATCCGCCTATCCCGTGTAACGGGATATACAACATGGCGGACACTGATTTACACGGATTAAAACTTAAATAATTATTTTATTTAAATGAAATCTGTGCTGATCTGTTGCTAAATAACTCGTGTTAATTTGTGTGATCAATCGTAGCGCCGCGCCTGCCGGCGGGCAGGTCGTCGCGGCGGAAATAACAAAGTTTTTGGCACCAATAGCATAAACAGGCAAAGATAATCAAGTAAAAAGGAGCACCTTATGTCACGGTTCGAGCAGGCTCGTCAATTATTGAGTGAATTCAAAGCCGATACCTATCTTTATGGCCCCGGTGTTATCAGCAAGGTCGGATCTGTCGCCGCGGAGATGGGGAAAAAAGCAGTATTGGTTTGCGACGGTTTTCCCGGCAGTGATCGCTTTATCAAAACCATAACCGATTCACTCACTAACGTATCGGTCACAGTAACCGTCCAGCTGGACGGCGCCAAACCCAACTGCCCGCGTGAAGATCTCTTTCGAATTACCGACGCCATTAGGAAAGCGGATCCGAATGTGATCATCAGCTTTGGTGGCGGCAGTACAATCGATTGTGTCAAGGCAGCGGAAGTCCTGCGAACACTGGGGGGCCAGATCGAGGATTATTTCGGTGTGGGCCTGGTCACCCAAGCGGTACAGGAGTCTGGTAAATCCCTCACCCACCACATTGCCATTCAAACGGTCGCCAGTTCGGCCGCCCACCTGACGAAATATTCGAATATCACCGATTTGTCGACAGGACAAAAGAAGCTCATTGTCGATGAGGCTATCGTACCGGCCCGGCCGGTGTTTGATTACGAAGTGACCTATGGCTCGCCAAAAGACCTCACGGCTGACGGCGGGCTGGACGGCATTGCCCACTCACTGGAAGTGTTTTACGGTGCGGTCGGAAAATCCTACTATGAAGACGCCAAAGCCGTCGCTGAATGCTGCATTGCGCTGGTGGTTGAGTATCTGCCGAGAGCAATGCAAAATCCAAACGACTGGCAGGCGCGCGAGGCCTTATGCCTGGCTACCGATCTGGGCGGATATGCCATCATGATTGGCGGCACCAATGGCGGGCATCTGACCAGTTTTTCATTAGTCGATATCCTCAGCCATGGCCGGGCTTGCGCCATCATGAATCCCTATTATACGGTTCTGTTCGCACCGGCCATCGAAGACGCGCTCAAGTCTGTAGGTAAGGTGTATAAAGATGCCGGTCTGACCAGCGCTGACATCGACGACCTATCCGGCCGTGAATTAGGTGTCGCCGTCGCTGAGGCTATGTTCGACCTGGCGAAAAAAATCGGGTTCCCCACTACACTTAACGAGGTCCCCGGCTTTACACCCGAGCATATCGATCGTGCCCTGACTGCTGCCAAAAACCCGCAGCTCAAAATGAAACTACAGAACATGCCCGTCCCGCTTACCGCTGAAATGATCGACGACTACATGGGCCCTGTGCTCGAAGCGGCCCGAACGGGTGATCTGTCAATGATTAAAAATGTCACTTAATCGAAGCAATTACTGCCCGCGATTAACTCAACCATAATATAATCACACTATTGATAAGACATTTAATTCCAAAGTGTGTGTGAACATCAAACGCTATAAGGTCTTATTTTCACCGACCGTTCCCTATACCTGTATAGAAAATACCCAAATCTTTTTATCCTGCCCCCCAAAAAAAGAAACGTATTGCCATATGATGAAAACTCAAGGTAACATTGATCGTATCTTATATATTACCCCTTTGGATCTATTCTGGAAAGATTTTTTTAATCTGGTTAAGCGTAGCGACTAGAAATACGCTAACACTAAATTTTAGAATCTTGCCCGAGTTACGTTTTGTTTTAATTTCTTGTTACTTCTAAAAAAAATTAATAATTTTAGATGGTCTAAAAATAGGTATGTTACTTTAATGTTAACTTCGTCAAAGAAGACTTACTTATTACGGCCTGTAAAATAAATGGATAAGTAAGATACAATGATCATAGAAACAAGAGCATACGCCCGGGCAGGGCTTCTCGGTAATCCTTCCGATGGTTATTTTGGTAAATCAATATCCATCAGTGTCCGTAATTTTGGGGCACATATTACTCTATACCAAACACCGGAACTTAATATAGAACCCCAATTACAGGATATCCATGAGTATAAAAACATCAATGAATTGGTTGAATCGATCAAACTGAATGGGTATTATGGCGGTACCCGGCTGATTAAAGCAACCATCAAACAATTCTGGGATTATTGCAAGAAAAAACATATCCGTTTGGAAAGTAAGAATTTTACGGTCCGCTATCATTCAACCATTCCCCGCCAGGTTGGATTAGCCGGATCCAGCGCCATTATAACCGCCTGTATGCGTGCACTCATGCAGTTCTATCGGGTTGAAATCCCAAAAGATGTATTACCTTCAGTTATTTTAAGTGTCGAAAATGAGGAATTGGGTATCAATGCCGGTTTACAGGACCGCGTCATTCAGGTGTATGAAGGCTGTGTTTATATGGATTTTGATAAAAAATTGATGGAGAAAGAAAATCACGGCATTTACACACCCCTTGAATTACCGGTATTACCAAATCTGTATATTGCTTACCGGACAGATATGAGCAAGGTATCGGGCGCTGTTTTAAATGATGTACGCTTACGTTATGAAAGAGGCGATCCCACCGTCATCGATGTGCTCAATCGCATCGCTGATTGTGCCAAAGAGGGAAAAGAAGCTTTGATGAACAGCGATTTCGATCAATTACATCAATTGATGAACCTTAACTTTGATTTAAGAAGTCAAATTATGAATATCCGCGAGGACGATAGAAATATGGCTGAGGCAGCCCGGAAATGTGGGGCCGCTTCAAAATTTGCCGGTTCCGGGGGATCGATCATCGGTCTGTATAAAGATGATGAAATGTTGAATCACCTGAAGGTTGAATTAAAAAAACTTAAAGCCAGGGTCATCAATCCATATATAATGTAATGACTCATTTTCCCCACTTTTACCCGATGGAGAGAGGCAGTTTTTGCAAAGACTCAGCGACGCAATGTTTTAGAAATAACAAATGTCAAATCACAAATATCAAATAAATTCCAAATCACAATTTCAAAAATTTAATCAAATGAATTTGGGTCATTGGTGCTTTGAAAATTGATTATTATTTGGATTTTGTAATTTGTCATTTGTCATTTGTTATTTGAAAGCAGCTGTAAGCTGCGCTCAAAATAAATCTGATTAGGAGATTAAAATTATATGGTTAAAAAAGCTGTGATTCCGGCTGCCGGGTTGGGCACCAATTTTTTACCAGCAACGAAAGCACAATCAAAGGAGATGCTGCCGATAATCGCCACACCGGCCATACAATATGTGGTTGAAGAAGCCATTGATTCCGGTATTGATGATATTCTGGTCATCATCGGAAAGGGGAAACGGGCAATTGAAGATCACTTTGATCGGAATCCTCACCTGGAATCTTATCTGAAGGATAAAAAATTATCCGAAAAGTACCACGAAATTCGACGGATCGGTGATATGGCCAATATTCATTTTATTCGTCAAAAAGAAACCAATGGTTTAGGAGATGCGATAAAATATGCACAACAACACGTGGGCAATGAACCATTCGCTTTACTTCTGGGCGATACAGTGATTGATTCGGTGATACCGGTTACACAACAATTGATCGATATTCACGAGCAATATCGACACAGCATCGTGGCTGTTGAATCTGTGTCAGAAGAATATGTTTCCCGATTTGGAATTATTGACGGGAATAAAGTGAGTGATTCCCTCTGGTTACTGACAAATCTGGTTGAAAAACCGGAAATCGATAAGACACCATCAAATCTGGCCATCGCCGGCAGGTATATTTTGACACCGGAAATTTTTAAATCGATCGAAGATACCTTACCGGATAAAAATAATGAAATACAACTGACAGATGCCCTGCAACTTCTGTTACAAAAAGAAGATATTTATGCCTACAAAATTGAAGGTAAAAGATATGACCTTGGTACAAAAATGGATTATTTGAAGACTATTGTGGAGTTTTCTATAAATCAAAAAGATATTTCTAAAGAATTTATTGCTTACCTGAAAGAAACAATAAAAAACCTGGAGTAAGCCTTGACAAAATCTGAGCGCTATTTTTCGACGGATCCGGCAATAAAGAAATTTGCCATTGAACTATATAATGGAATTAAAGATTTTCCCATTCTCAGTCCTCATGGCCATGTGGATGCAGAAATATTTGCCAATAACAGACCGTTTTCCGATCCTTCACAATTGATCATTATTCCTGATCATTATGTGTTCCGGATGTTTTATTCTCAGGGAATCGATTTGGAAGATATGGGTATTCCGACCATTGACGGGTCAGATTACGAAAAAGATAACCGTAAAATATGGCAAAAATTCGCCGATTATTTTTATCTGTTTGCTGGTACCCCTACCGGTTTATGGCTCACCCATGAACTAAGAGAAGTTTTTGATGTCTCCGTAAAATTATCGGGTGACACGGCGATGGCGGTCTACGATACAATACTGGAAAAATTAGCACTACCGGAATATCTCCCCCGTGCTCTATTCAAACGGTTTAATATTGAATTACTTTCCACCACAAACGGGGCGAAAGATTCCTTGAAAGATCACATAAAAATTAAAGATTCCGGATGGTCAGGCAAAATTATACCTTGTTTCCGACCCGACGATGTGACTAATTTGAATGTACAAGGGTGGCGGGATAATATTAATAAACTATCTGAGATAACCGCTATTGACATTCGCAATTTCACTTCCTTTCTTATTGCCCTGGAAAAACAGCGTGAGTTTTTTAAAAGCATGGGAGCAACTTCAACGGATCATGGCGTAGACGATGCTTATACCCATCAATTGAGTCCGGGGGAAGCGGATGTTATTTTTCAACGCGCTTTAAAAGGGGAGAGCAATAAAGAAGATGCCAGCCGGTTTACGGCACATATGATGATGGAAATGGCCCGTATGAGCGTGGAAGATGGACTGGTTATGCAGTTACATCCCGGATCTTTTCGAAATCATAATGAGCTTATTTTCAGGCGTTTTGGCCCCGATAAGGGCGCCGATATCCCGGTACGTATGGAATACACGCGTAATTTGCATGACTTATTAAATAAATATGGTAATCATAAGGATTTTTCCCTGATCGTATTCACCCTCGATGAATCAACCTACTCGCGGGAGCTGGCCCCGCTTGCCGGACACTACCCGGCCATGCGTGTGGGACCGGCCTGGTGGTTTTTTGACAGTTTTCAGGGTATGTTCTATCACCGCCAGAAAATCTTCGAAACGGCAAATGTTTATAATACGGTTGGGTTTATCGATGATACCCGCGCCTATCCGTCGATTCCGGCCAGACATGATTTGTCCAGAAGGGTTGATTGTGATTATCTGGCCAATCTTGTGGCCCGTCAGGTTCTAGATATGGAAGATGCTGTAAAAATGAGTCGGGCGTTGGCTTATGATCTTTCAAAAAAAGCCTATAAATTATAGAAATAAGTGTCTAAAGCAATCTAAAGTGACTTAAGTGATCTTAAGTGACTAAAGTGATCTAAAGTGATCTTAAGTGACTAAAGTGATCTAAAGTGATCTTAAGTGACTAAAGTGAT
>CAZBBC010000069.1:0-21895 GCA_964489835.1 uncultured Calditrichota bacterium | reverse complement strand
TTTATTATAAATCTGCTGTTAAGCGAAAACCAAACGTGCGTGGTTCTTCCACCCAGCCTATTGAGTTCGGTACGAGTTGGGGATCAGCGCCGGCATCATATGTATAACGTTTGTTATTTCCTGAACCAATCAGATTTAGAGCATAGATTTGAATTGATAAGACATCAGATAACTTCAGGGCTATTGAAGCATTCAGTCTGATGTCAGGATCAAAAACATCTTTAGATTCAAGTATTCGAAATACCTCAAGACAGTCTTGTTCATATTCAGTACCGGAACCTGCATTTTCCCTCATTTGTATTCCATCTTTTCCGCCTTCATAGCCCCAGAACACCCGTGCATCGGTGTGGAATATAATTTTGCTATTCCACAGTTTGAGACGGCAAATGAGCTTTGTGGCATGATTTGCCCAGTTATTGAGATTATTACCGGTACCGCTTAAGAACAAAGCAGTTGGATCATATTTAAACTGTGCCGGTGCATTATAATCTGAATAGCTGATACCGCTTGCATTCAGACCCGGGGCAAGATTCCAATCGAGCTGTTTTACATAAGAATGATTAATTCCTAAAATTAAGTTCTTCAATTGAAATCGGGCATCTATTTCAATCCCCCCTAGTTTGAGCTCTCCTACCGGGTTTGAAGATTTTTTGCCAGAGTTCCAGGCAATTACATCGAGTTGGTTATAAAAAAAAGATGTCGTCAATAGAAAATGCTCTCCTTGAAGCCTGGTGTAAATTAATTCATAGCTTTCGAGGACTTCCGGTTCTGACTGGTTTCCCTCCTTATGCTCAACCAGAAGCTGTTCTGCGGTATTCATTCGGTTTGATTTCTGCCAGATGAACTTGACAATATTTTGTTTATCCATTTCAGATATCATCGCAATACGGGGTGAGAATAACCATTTTGAATAAGAGTCTTTATCTTCGCGGCCTGACAACATGAGCGTCCATTTAGGATGAAACTTCAGAGTCGCTTCACCCAGAATTGAAAACATATTTGTTGACCAGCCATCGCCTACAAAATAACCTTCTGTTATTCCCCCTTTTCCGCCAAATAAATTAGAATTAGTCCCACTGAAAATATTTGCTTGATCACCCATCCTCATCTCTGCAGCGCTTTTACCCCATTCCGGTCCCCAGCGGTTGTATGAACCTTCAACTCCTAAAGCAATCTTGTACATACTGTTTATTGTAAAGCCAGCAATGATACGGGATAACAACTCGTCTTCTGAATAACTGGCATGCTTATTTCTTACGCTATACGGATCAGCAAGTTGACTTTGTATGTCCAATGGAACGCTGTCCGCCGCTGAATAATTGGTTGGAAGTTTTCCACGTATATTATTTTCTGAATCCCAGGAAATCATTGATTTCAACTGCAGGCCATTCATCACACCTGGGAATTCATGATTATTTTCCAGCGAGACGGTAAAATGCTCATTTTTTAATTTCAGGCCGTTAATAAAGTCACTGTAAAGCGGTGTCTCTCCGTTTAAACCTGTTTGAAGCCGTTTTTTTGGATAAACGCTGTTGCCTCCTGCAACCGAAGAACCGGAATTGACATATCGTACCCATGCTTTCCATTCCTGAAGGAAATTGCCTTCAGCGTATAACTTGTATTGAGGGTCATTATCAAAGTCATTGAAATAATCCTGCGGCGGATCACTATAATAAGAAGTGCCGCCAAAACCTGTGCCCATATATCCTGATTTGAGTCTGGAACCTGATGTGAAAAAAGCCTTTGGCGAAATTCCCGTTGTTTTTGTAACGCTCCCATAAACAAAGAGATTATAATTATCTTTGGCTAAACTGTGACTGATATTTATCCCTTTTGAATAATATTCGGAAACATAATTGACGCCAATTTTGGTTCCTTCTGAGGAATCTGCATTCTTGGTTACGATATTGAGAACTCCCATAATGGCTCCGGGACCATAAGTCACTGAACCGGGCCCGCGGATAACTTCTATCTTTTCAATATCATTTAAATCCCAGTTTTCTAACTCTGAAGTTGCGCCGTTATGTGCTTTCTGGTTCATGCTTCTGCCGTTTACCAGCACCAGCAGTTTATAGTTTCGATCCGTGAGTATTCCGCGAATTCCGGGGTGCGGACCTTCACCGTGGTATCTCCACATTGCTCCCGGTACATAGACTTCGATTAAATCATAAATGTTTCTGGCCGGTGTGTATTTAATATCCTCCGCGGTAATGGTCGTTAATGACAGAGGAAGTTTAGATAGTTTAACCCCGGTTAATGTCCCAATATCGATTTTTACACTCAATAATTCTTCCAGTGACATGGACATCAATTTTTCTACTGTTACTGCATCCTGCCCATACACACAAAAACCTGAGAATGTAAAAATTACAAATAAGAAAAGTAAAATAATTTTCTTTATCATTTCTGCTTCCTTTGAGTCTTGGAGACTTTGAGGCCGATTAGTATACTTTTTTAATAATTTTTAGCCACCAAGGCTCTAAGACTCTAAGTTTTTATTATAAATCTGCTGTTAAGCGAAAACCAAACGTGCGTGGTTCTTCCACCCAATCGGCGCGATCGGGAGCGAGCCAGTCTGACTCATGGCCGTTATCGTATGAATACCGCTTATTCTTTCCGCTTCCAAGCAGGTTCATTACATAGCAGGTAATCGAGAATGTTTTATTGACAGTAAATGTCAATGAACTGTTCAATCGAAAGTCAATACCGTAGGCATCCCTTCTTTTTAGATCTTCAACGGCATTGCTGACATCATCTTCCTTCTCTGTACCTATGGCAGAGATTCTGGCCATTTCCAATCCGTCTTTTGCGCCTTCAAATCCCCAGAACACCCTGGCGTCTGTATGAAATACAAATTTGTTATCCAACAGATTAAAACAGGCGAAGCACTTCGTTGCCTGGTTTGACCAGTTATTGATATCGTTTCCGAGTCCTGTATAAGTTCCCATATCCATTGTTCTTTTAAAATCTTTGTATGAAATGCCGCTGTATGATACGCCTGCTGCATAATTCCAATCGATTTGTTTTACATAAGAATGATTGAAACCGATGTATCCGTTTTCAAAATTGTATCTGCCTTCCAATTCCAAACCATAGAGTGAAAGATCACCGACCGGCAATGTTTGATCATCATTTGCCCATCCCAGAACTTCCACCTTATTGTAGAATACAGATGCGTATAAAAGCAGGTTCTCACTTTGTAACCTCGAATACATAAGTTCGATTCCACTCAGGGTTTCCGGTTCAGATTTAATTCCTCGTGTATGCAGAACGAAGAGTTGCTGGGCAGTATTCATGCGCTGTGCCTGCTGCAGGATAAGTTTGATAACATTCTTTTGATTGAATTCAGAAACGAATGCGACGCGGGGCGAAAACAAGAAATTTGAATAGGAGTCTTTATCGATACGGCCGGATAAAAGGAAAATAAATTGCGGATGAAATTCCAGGTTTGCCTCTCCGAAAATAGAATACATATTTGTTGACCATCCATCTCCCACAAAATATCCGTTGTCTCCGACACCTTTAAAACCATACGCGTTGGAGTTCGGGCCGCTTATAATATTTGCAGCATCACCCATTCGAAGATCTCTCTCACCATCACCCCAACCGGGTCCCCAGTGATTGCGTGAATACTCCAGCCCGAGAGCGATTTTATAACTTTCCCGGAACTGATAATTGGCGATGGTTCGTATCAGTAATTCTTCCTCGCCGAACCTTCTGTTTGTATTTTTAATAAAATTTTTATCGGCAAAATCATACCACTCTTCCACGGAAAGTGAATCGGAAACTCCATAACGGCTGAAATTCCTGCGATAGGTTATATGTTCTGTATCCCAACTGATCAATGATTTTAGGTTCAATGATTCAGAGAATTCATGATTGTTCTCAAGGGAAAAACCCAAATATCGATTCTCGTTCTGCTGCTGGTTCTGCCAATCGCCATATATCCTGTCTCCGTTCTCATCTAATCCCAACTGCGGCCGATATTGACCGTCAACGCCATTTCTGCTCATTCCGGTATTGTTGTATCTTGCCCGGAGCGTCCATTCGTTCAGGAAATTGAGTTCGGCATTTATCTTTATTTGTGGTTTATCATCAAAATCTCTGAAATAATCTAAAGGTGGACTTGCAAGGAATATTTCCTGAACAAAATCCCTGCCAACATAACCTGTCTCATTCTTCCACCCGGTTTGAAAGGCATCTGTTATAGACAATCCCTTCGTGCTTGTAATGCTTTGATGAAGATAGAAATCGAAATTATCTTTTTTGATACCGTGACTATAACTAACCCCTTTTGACTGGTATGTGGGATTATATATTGCACGTATCTCTGTTCCTTCATTTCCGTCCGCATTCTTTGTGGTGATATTGATAATACCCGCGACAGCCCCCGGGCCGTAAGTTACAGATCCCGGGCCGCGAATAATCTCGATTTTTTCAATATCGCTCATATCCCAATTTTCAAGTTCCTGTTTTGCACCCGAGAGGTCCGCTTTCGTGTTCATATTGCGACCATTTACAAGGAGTAGATATTTGTAGTTAGCCTCATTGATCAGCCCGCGAACCGCAAGGTGAGGCCCGCCGACATGATTCATCCATAAGGCGCCGGGCACATAGACTTCGATGAGATCGTAGATGTTTCTGGCGGGAGTATACTTGATATCCTCAGCGGTAATGGTCGTTAATGACAGAGGAAGTTTAGATAGTTCAATCCCTGTCAGTGTCCCAATATCGATTTTTACACTCAACAATTCTTCCAGTGACATGGACATCAATTTTTCTACTTTTACTGCCTCTTGCCCATACGCGCAAAAACCTGAGAATGTAAAAATTACAGATAACACAAGTAAATTAATTTTCTTTATCATTATTGCTTTCTTTGAGTCTTAGAGACTTCGAGGCGGAATAGTATACTTTTTTAATAATTTTTAGCCACCAAGACTCAAAGACTCTAAGTTTATAATATAAATCTTTTTATACCGTTTTTGAGTATGGTACATTAAAATTAATCAGAAAACCTATAAGCTTAATCAATGATTCCTTAATCTTCATAATTGTCATTATGACAAAAATATATTTCGGTTTAGTAAATATGTATATCATATCTGTAGAGGACGGCGTGAATGTTTTTCTAATGCCCGGTCGTCATCAATAACTAAAAATTTTTTTGACATTACATTCTCTGTTTTTATATTTTTAGGTCCATTTTTTAATAACCTCTTCCAATTCCTGTGGCCTTACAGGTTTGGAAACATAATCATCCATGCCCGCTTTCAGACACTTTTCACGATCACCTTTCATTGCCTGTGCAGTCATCGCAATAACGGGCAGATTTCGAAAAGCCGATTCAGAATCCCGGATTTTCTTTGTTGCTTCAAAGCCATCCATCTCCGGCATTTGAACGTCCATCAGGACCAAATCATAAGAAAGTGTTTCCAATGCATTGAGAGCTTCCTTACCATTAGCAACTGCGTCAGCATGATAGCCTAAATTTTCCAGTATTTTTAATGCAACTTTCTGATTGATAATATTATCCTCAGCCAGCATGATACGAATTTTTTGCTTACGGTCATCGGCGATACTGTGTCGGGTAATGATCGGTTTATCCAGAATCTTTGTATTTGTTTTTTGACCAAGAATTGTTATCAGACAGTTATATATTTGCGATTGTTTAACAGGCTTGGTAAGATAGGCCGTGAAGCCGGCTTTTTTCAGTCGTTCGGCATCCCCCCTTTCGCCGGCCGAGGTCATCATCACCAACGCCGTTTCCTTTATCGTCCGATTAGCTTTGATCATTTTACCAAGCGTTGCTCCGTTAATTTCCGGCATAAGCATATCCAGAATAGCAATCTGGTAGGGTGTTTTTTTGTCTGCTGCTTCCTTTAGCTTATCAAATGCTGACTGCGCATCTGAGGCCAGATCATACTCACATTTCCAGGATGTCAGCATTCCTGCAAGGACTTTACGATTGGTGTCGTTATCATCCACCGCCAGAATACGTGTTCCGGCAAGAGAAGAAGGTATTTCAGATTTGATTGTCTGTTCCAACTTTTTTTGTGCCGTCTGTTTCTTCAGGCTTACCGTAAACCAAAAGGTGGAGCCTTTACCGGTTTCACTATCTACCCCGATTTGACCGCCCATCAATTCAACCAGTGACTTTGTAATAGATAATCCAAGACCCGTACCCCCGAATTTTCTGGTTGTTGAAACGTCAGCCTGGGTGAAGGCTTCAAAAAGACCATTAACCTTGTTCGCCGGAATGCCAATACCGGTATCTCGGACCGCAAAATGTATAGTCGCCTCAGTCTTTTTCTCGCTTTCCAGTGTTATCAATAGAGCTACTTCACCATGTTGGGTAAATTTTATGGCATTGCTCATAAGATTCGTTAAAACCTGCCTTAGCCGTCCGGGATCACCCTGTAAAAGTGAAGGAACATCCGGATCAATAAATAAGACCAATTCCAGACCTTTCCTGTTCGCAGAAATGGCCATCATGTCATTCAGATCTTCTAAAGTGGTTCGTAGATCAAAATCCAAAATTTCTAACTCTATTTTGTCTGCTCCAATTTTGGAAAAATCGAGTATGTCATTAATTATGGTCAACAGTGACTCGGCACTTATTTTAACCATCTCGGCATATTCGCGCTGTTGATTTGTCAGTTCGGTATCCATTAACAGACCGGTCATACCGATCACGCCGTTCATCGGCGTGCGGATCTCATGGCTCATATTAGCCAAAAAATCTGACTTGAGGCGTGTAAGCGCTTCTGCTGTTTCTTTGGCATTTTGTAATTCCTTTTTTGCCCGGACTCGATCAGTAATATCCACTGCTGTGCCGACGAATCCCATCGATTCACCTTTGTCATCAAGAACAACAGATGTTGATAAAAATATTGGAAATTCGCCGCCATCTTTTCTCCGGTTCAGAAGCTCACCCTGCCAGCCCCCTGCCATGGTTTTCGAAAGTATCTCTTTAATAACTTCAGAAGGGTTTTTAGCTGAGCGGATAATTTCAATCGTCTTACCGATCATTTCTTCTCTGGTGTATCCATAAATATTTGTAAATGCCTCATTAATATAAATAATTTTGTTTTCCATGTCAGCAATATATACAGCTTCATTAATACTTTTTAAGGCCTGTCCATAAAGGTATATTTCTTTTTCAGCTTGTTTGCGCTCTGTGATGTCCATATAGGTTCCGAGTACGCCGATGATCTCCCCCTGAGAATTGCGGAGCGGTATCTTATTCGTAAGATTCGTAATGGTTTTCCCTTCCGGGGTCGTCTGGGGTTCTTCGATGAGAATTTTAGAGCGACCGCTCTCGATGACCTGGCGATCATCGTTGCGATACAACTCCGCCTGATCCCTCCACACCATCTGGAAATCGTCTTTCCCGATGATTTCCTCCGGATCCGTATATCCCGCATCGCGCGCGAATATCTCGTTACAGCCCATGAAAACGAGATTCTTATCCTTCCAGAATATCCTTGCGGGGACCACATTGATAATCCTTTCGATGATCTGTTTTGACTCGCGCGAATCAATTTTCGCCTGCTTGGCCTCTTCTTTGATAATTGCAAAATCCTGGATCTGTTTATTAAGCGACTTGATTTCTTTAATAAATTTTTCTTCAGAATGTCTTTTCATTGGATAAATCCTTTTAACCAGATCACCATTTCGGGTTTTTTTTCAGCAGGGATTCTGCATTTTCACCGTCCACCGGTTTTGAGAAATAGTAACCCTGTCCGAAATCACATTTCATATCCCTGAGAATGGCCAATTGTTGCGCTGTTTCTATTCCTTCGGCGATTACTTCCTTATCCAGAGTATTAGCAAGGGTTATAATGGTTCTGACTATTTCTAAATTTTTTTCACTGTTCTCCATATCGCTGACAAAGGAGCGGTCAATTTTCACTACATCTATCGGAAACTTATGCAGATAGCTTAAAGAGGAATATCCTGTACCGAAATCATCCAGGAGTAATAGAACACCCATTGCTTTCAGTTCTAAAAGAATTGCAATAACCGCTTCCGGATTCTCGATGAGCAGCCTTTCAGTTATCTCAAGTTTAAAAGATTCCGGATTAAGGTCGTTCTTTTTTAAAATCTGTTCAATTCGCTTACAGAGTTTTGTTTGAAGAATATGCTTTGGAGAAAGATTGACACTAATTGACATATGCGAATTTTGAGAGAAGCGACCCTGCCAGTTTTTCAATTTCTGACCCGCTTCTGTGAGCACCCAATTCTCCAGATCGTCTATCATCCCGGTTTTCTCCAGGATATGAATAAACCGATCAGGATAAATGAGACCCCGTTCCGGGTTTTGCCAGCGTAGTAAACATTCAAAACAAGAAATCTCACCGTTATTCAAAGTGACAATCGGTTGATAATAAATCTGGAATTCCTGACATTCAAAGGCCCGTCTGAGATCCGTATCCAGCTGTAATCGTTCCTTGGCATGAATACGCATATCTTTATCAAATGTCACGTTTTGGGCTTTTCCAAGTGCTTTGGCGCGACACATCGCAGTATCAGCGTCGCGCAGTACCTCTTCGGGACGTTTATAATCCTGAGAACCATGAGCAATACCAATACTGGCGGTCATATATATTTCCCGGCCATCTATAGTAAACGTATTAGCCAATTTTGTCCTGATTTTTGTCACAATTTCTGATGCCTCTTCCTGGTTATTTATATCATCGATGATGATGGCATATTCATCTCCACCCAACCGGGCAAGGGTGTCCCCGGGAAATAAGCACGCTTTCAGTCTTTCTGCAATAACCACGAGAAGTTCGTCTCCTGCATCATGACCGAGACTGTCATTTATAATATTAAAATCGTCAAAATCCAGGAAAAGAACGGCAAAATGGTATTGCTTCTGCCGTGTGGCCCGTTCCATAGACCATTCCAGGTGATTCAGGAATGATGAACGATTGGCAAGCCCGGTTAAGTTGTCGTGAAATGCGTCGAAGAGCAACTGCTCTTCTGCCTTTTTGCGTGATGTAATGTCCGTTTGTGATCCGCATATCCGGTATGCTTCTCCGGATTCATTTTTGACTGCAACACCACGGGAGAGTACCCAAAGATAATGGCCGTTTTTATGCAGAATACGATATTCACATTTGAATTGAGAGGTTAGTCCCTGTTTATGTTTATCTAGTGTTGAATTTACATTATTAAAATCCTCCGTATGTATCCGGCTTAACCAGTTATCGGGGTCAGTCCCTATTTGATCATCTTTAAATCCGAGCATTTCTTTCCATCGGGACGAATAATATATTTTATTCGTTAACAGGTCCCAATCCCACAAACCATCGTTGGCACCTTTTACAGCCAGGGCATATCGTTCTTCGCTGTTTTTTAATGCTTTTTCCGTTTCCTTAAGTTTTGCACGTTCCTCAGCTTCTGACAGGGCTCTCTCGACAGCCGGATTTAAGCGGGACAGATTATCTTTCAGGATATAATCCGTTGCACCGCTTTTCAGTGTCTCAATTGCCCGGTCTTCTCCCAGTATTCCTGATATAAATATAAATGGAATATCCGGACACTCCCTCTGAGCAATTTTGAGAGCCTTCATCCCGTCAAAATCCGGAAGATTATAATCAGAGAGTATCAGATCCGGTGAAAAGGACTTTAGTTCCTTAACATAAGCCGACCGGCTGTCTACGAGTTTTCCTTTAAAGGTAAATGTACCATCTCCCAACGCGCGCCAGACCAGTTCAGCGTCCAGCGGCTCATCTTCCAGCATCAGTATGTTTACCGGTTTATTCATTTATTTTCTTATCCGTTAAAGATTACATAGATTAATATATCTCTCAGACTCACTTTCATTCATTGTTCATCCCGACTTTTTTTAAGGATGATATGACTGGTCAATGATAGTGAAGAATTCCTCCGGATTAAATGGTTTGGACATATAGGCATCCATCCCGGCTGCTAAAAATCGTTCGCGATCTCCATCCATGGCATGGGCGGTCATGGCAATGATGGGGATATGTGTCCCCGTTTTCATTTCCAGTTTTCTTATTTCTGCTGTTGCAATCAGGCCATCCATTACTGGCATCTGTACATCCATCAAAATAAGATCAAAACGTTCATCTTTAAAAAGTCTTAATGCATCTTTACCATGCGAAGCCACCTTTGTAGTAAATCCGCGTATCTCAAGCATTTTTACGGCAAGTTTCTGGGTGATCAGATTATCTTCAACAATAAGAATATGCAATTTATTTTCGCTCTCACGGATGGTATGCCGGGTTATCAGAATATTACTTTTTTGCTCGCTCTTTACTAAACCTAGTACGATACGAATGGCTTTCAGAAGATCTTTCTGCATCACCGGTTTCGGGAGATAACCGGTGATACCCATCTGACGACATCGGGCAGCATCGCCCCGTTGGCCTGATGAGCTCATGATAATAACTGCCGGTTTCGAATTTTTACTTATTGTTTTTAATTTCTCTACAAATTCGAATCCATCCATTTTTGGCATCTGCGCATCCACAATGAGCAAATCCGGAAATTTATTTTCCATAGCCATTCTTTTAATCGTTTTCAGGGCAGAGACACCACTTTCTGCCTGGCTGACCTTTAATTTCCATCCGCTTAATAACTCGTCCATGATGCGGCGATTGGTCGCATTATCATCTACGACCAGGGCATGTAGTCCGATAAGATCCTCAGTCGCTATTGCGGTTATACTTTCCGTTAATTTTTTTTGTAATTCAAGTTGAACATCGAAGTAAAATTTACTCCCTCTTCCCATTTTACTTTCAATCTTAATTTGTCCTCCCATAAGCGAAACCAGTTGAGCAGAGATTGTCAGCCCCAGCCCTGTTCCACCGTGTTGCCGGGTTGAAGATCCATCGGCCTGGACAAAAGAGCCAAAGATTAATTGTTGTTTATCTTCCGGTATGCCGATACCTGTGTCAGTCACTGAAAAACTCAATTTCGCTATATTTTGCCTGATGCTTTTCATTTTAATTTCAAGAACGATCTCACCCCGGTTGGTAAATTTAAGCGCGTTCCCAACCAGGTTTATGACGATCTGACGAAGCCGTCCGGGATCGCCAATGAGTGTGTCCGGTACATTGGGATGAATGTGACAGATTAACTCAAGACCTTTCTCATGCGCCCGAAAGGCTAAGGGGTTTAGCGAGTGGCTGAGACTTTCACGCAAATTAAAGTCAATTTTTTCAAGATCAAATTTACCGGCTTCGATCTTTGAAAAATCGAGGATGTCATTGATAATCCTCATCAGGGATTCGGCGGAATTTTTTACGGTAGTCAGATATTCTTCCTGCAAGGGTGTAATATCTGTGTTCAGGGCAAGCTCTGTCATACCGATGACACCATTCATCGGTGTGCGGATTTCATGGCTCATATTGGCAAGAAATTCACTTTTAGCTTTATTGGCTGCTTCTGCCATTTCCTTCGCTTCACACAGATCATTTTCTGCTCTCTTTCTTTGTGTGATATCTTCAAGAACACCATCAAAATGGATCACTTTTCCTGTTTCATCTCTGACAGCGACAGCTGTCAATGAAACCAGAATTTGATCTCCGTTTTTCTTTTTTAAGACCAGTTCTTCATGCTTCACACTTCCATATTTTCGTAACTTTCGAATAACTCTCTGTCTGCCATTCGGCTTGTAATACATATCAGAGACTTTTTTGGACAACAGATCTTCTTTATTCCTGTAACCCAGTAAATCGACCATTGCAGGATTTACTTCGATAAATTCACCGGAGAGCCCGGGGGTTGATCGATAAATCCCGAGATTTATATTCCCGGTCAGTGTCCGATATTTTTCTTCACTCGCCTCTATTTTACGCTCGATATCATGTTTATAAATCGCTACCTCAATCGCTCCACGCAGCTCATTTTCATTAAATGGTTTGAGGATATACCCATAGGCGCCGGATTTTTTTATGTTCTTTAAAATATTCTCTCCGGCATAGGCAGTAAGATAAATAACCGGAATATTAAGGCGCTGCCTGATCTTAATACAGGTACTGATACCATCCAATATACCTTTTAACTTAATATCCATGAGAATCAGATCGGGGTGTAAGTCCTCCACCTTGCTTAAGGCTTCTTCCCCTGAAGCGACGATCCCGGCCACGGAATATCCGAATTGCTCAAGAACTGATGCAATATCCGTGGCTATGATTATTTCATCTTCAACGATCAGAATACTGGATTTTTTCATTTTTGAATACATTCTCATTCAATGATGTTGGGTCAACATTCAATTATTGAGATATTCTCTTAACTTTTGATATTCGCTCTCAACGACTTTTAGGCATGTATTAACGGTTTCAATATCACCTTTTTTTCCGGCATTTTCTAATTGACGGACCGCATCCTGCATGGAGGTAGCGGCTAAATTTCCGCTGGATCCCTTAAGAGAATGTGCAATAAAAAGGAGAGCATCCAGATCACTGTTTTCAAGGTTTTTTTTCATATCATTTATTTTTATCTGAGCATCTTCCAAAAAAGCATCAAGCAGTTCCCGTAAAAAATTCTCATCATTGTCAAGCAGAGTAAGTAATTTTGAACGGTCAAATATGGCATTATCAGTGTTGTTTGGCATTTCTTTTTTCTCCCTTTATCAGACAATCCAGATGGAATTTTAACTGATCAAAATCAAGCGGTTTAAATTGTAAATAATCAATAATTGATTTTCCCACACTTCTGAGCGGAAGAAAACTTTTATCTCCGGTCAGAACGATCAGATGACAACCTTTGTTTAATTGATGGGCAATATTAAGCGCATAAAATGTATCCAGATCTTGTGAGTCAATATCATAAATCATGATATCAAATTTTTTTCGAGACAGTACCTTTAAGCCCTGAAAAATTTCACTCCTGTGAACAATTTTAAAATTATCATCTACCTGATTCTGGATAATGAAATTTATCAATTTCTCATCACGGGAAATGATTAAGGCATGGGTCATAATAATTCCTTCCAGTAGATAGCAAATAAAGTATCAATTATAATGCCAGCATCTTTGAAATCTGTAATCTCATTATTATCAACAGGTTATAAAATTGTGATGTTTTTAACGGCGGGAGTAGATTGTCACTTTGACAATGTGGAAGATATATTTTTACAATTTAGCCATATTCCTCTAATTTTCGATAAAGGGTTTTCAAACCGATCCCGAGTATAGCAGCCGCTTCTTTTTTATTTCCATTACATCGATTCAAAACACTCAAAATATGTTCCTTTTCTACTTCCCTTAGCAATAGTACGCCTGATGGTGTTTCTCTGACCAGAGGAACAGATTCATCATGATAAGCCTCCTGTATCTCCAGGGGCAGGTTTTTAATAGAGAGGTCCTTCAAATTGGAAAATAACTGGATCCGATCTATAACATGTTCAAGTTCACGAACATTTCCTGGCCAATCATATTTTACAAATGCCTGCATAACACTTTCTGAAATTTCCGCTTTCCCGGCATACTTCACTTTCATGTATTGCTCAACAATCCGCGGTATATCATCCCTTCTCTCTCTTAATGGTGGTAAATGAATACAAAAAGTACTCAAGCGGTAAAACAGGTCACTTCGAAATTTGCCTTCTTCAAGTTCTTTCTGGATATCGCGGTTGGTGGAACACACAATCCGTAGATTTACCGATATTTGTGCCGTACCACCGATACGTCTCAATTGCATCGTCTCGACCGTTCGGAGGAGTTTTACCTGTAAAGAAAGGGGCATTTCTCCAATCTCATCCAGGAAGAGTGTTCCGTTATTGGCGACTTCAAAAAGTCCGTATTTTCTGGTTATCGCACCTGAAAATGCGCCCTTTTCATGGCCAAAGAATTCACTTTCCAGCAACTCATGCGGAACTGCCGCACAATTAATCGGTACAAAAGGCTCATTTTTTCGATCACTTAGATCATGAATCGCGCGAGCCACCAGTTCTTTACCGGTGCCACTCTCACCGCTTATAAAAACAGGGATATCCGATTCGGCAACCATTTTAATGTCTGATATTATTTTTTTGATTTTTGTTGACTGACCGACAATCTCCGGGATATCCTGTCTGAGAATTTCCTGTTTTAATAACTCATTCTGCCGGCGCAGACCTAGATTACTATAAATTCTATTAACAACTTTTAAGATCTCGACATTTTTAAAAGGTTTTGTGAAATAATCTTCGGCACCGATTTTGATTGCTTTTACGGCACTATCGATCGATGCATAACCTGTAATTAAAATAACAGCCACATCCTGACTGATCTTTCTCAGCCGTTTTAAGAGTTCTATACCGTCAATCTCCGGCATCATAATATCAGAAACAACCAGATCATGGTTTTCATTCTTAAATTTCTTGATTGCTTCTGTACCATTTTCAGCAATATCCACCGTATACCCCTCCCGCTTCAATAATTGCTGCAGGGCGTCTCTCATTGCTTCTTCATCATCTACAACCAGTATTCTGAAATCCGGTTTCACAACCCTTATTCTCCTAAATTGATTGATTGATGCTATTGTACCAAAAAACTTTGTTTTTTCCGCCGCGGCGCCGCCCGCCTGGCGGGGGCAGGAATCGCCGGGGCGATTAGCAAAATTTTTTCTAACTTGGATATTTTTATTTCTCGCGACGGCGCGACGACACAACGAAAGCACTGAAAAACACCGAATTTTTATAATATTAATTATTTTCGGTGTTCTCGGTGGTTAATTTATATTCTGTGAAAATCCGTGTTAATCCGTGCCAGTCAATCACTTGATCCGGCCTTAGACGGAAGCCTGCTTGCCCGGTCTGCCCGGCCTGCCCGGCGCAGACGTGGCGCAGACGTGGCGCAGACGTGGCTATGACGGGATCTGCCTTTCGGCGTTATAATCCGTGGTTAATAAATTATTTTGTCTTTTGTCTTTCGTCTTTTATCTTTTATCTTTTATCTTTTATCTTTTGTCTTTTGTCTTTTTTCTTTTGTCTTTGATTTGATTGCAGCAATATGCTGCGGTATGAATTTTCCAGGTTAAATAATTCCAAAATCTCAAATCCTCAATCTTCAATTTTCAATCCCCAACCGGTAAATATATTTCTATTTGAGTTCCTTCAGCCGGCTTACTCCGGACCCGAATCTCACCATTGTGTTCTTTAATGATACCATAACTGACAAACATACCCAGGCCGGTGCCTTTACCTGCCGGTTTGGTTGTAAAAAAAGGCTCAAACAAATTCTCTTTTACTTTTTTTAACATACCCGTACCCGTGTCTGAAAAACAGATCGCAATGCATGGAAGATTATTTCGTTTGACCTGATCTGTCCGGATTGTCATCCCACCACCCTTGGGCATAGCGTCAAAGGCATTTATGATGATATTCACAAATACCTGTTCCAGTTTATTTCGAAATACCGGAATTTTTGGCAGGTTTTCTGAAAAATCACTTTTTAATTTAACCTTGTTTTTCCGGGCATTGACTTCTACAAATAGTAATATCTCATTGAGAAGATGGTTAATATCGGTTATGTCTTTCACATCTTCCGACTGTCTGGAAAAGGTGAGTAATCTGGATATTATGGCCGACATTTTGTCGCTGCTTTCCAATACTTTCCTCACATTTTCAAGATATGCAATATCGCCGGCCTTTTGAATATCATCTTCTAAAATCTGCAGACGGGTTGAAATTACCGCTAATGGTGTGTTTAATTGATGGGCTACACCTGCAGAAAGCTGACCCATACTCTCCATCTTTTGTGAATGGTACATCCTTTCTTCAAATCTTTTTCTCTCGGTATTATCCATGGCTGTCAGGTGAACCGCAGATTTTTTACCGATATTGATCACGTTCAGAGTCAGATCAAACCAACGTATTTCACTGTCACGCCTTACAATCCTTACACTAAGAGCTGTAATTGATTTATTGCCGGTAAGGGTTTTATTGATAATATTCCAGGCATTTTCCCTGTCTTCGCGATATATAATTTTTTTTATCTGATCAGACGTAAGTTTTTTTAATTTTTCACTCGTATAACCAAGCATATCACAGAAGGCTGGATTAATAAAAACAAACCGTTCATTCTGAATTAAAGCAACACCCAAAAGAGAATTTTCGACCAGAACACGATATCTTTCTTCACTCTCTTTTAATTGTTTTTGTATGCTGTAACGGTATAAGGCCAATTCAACCGTACGAATCAGATCTCTTTCATCATATGGTTTGACGATATACCCATAGGGGCCTGTATTTTTTGCATGATCAATGGTATCGTCATCTGCATAAGCAGTCAGATATATGACAGGGATATCAATAATTTTGTTTATTTTTCCGGCGATTTGAGTACCACGCAACTTTCCGTTAAGGAAAATATCCATCAAAACTAAATCCGGATTCAGATCTCTTACATTTTGCATCACATCCTCACCGGTTGTTACTTGTCCGATTACGGAGTAACCGGCACTGATAAGACATTCTTTTATGTCCTCTGCAACAATACTCTCATCTTCCACAATTAAAATTTTTGCTCTGGCCATATATAATTCTCATTATGAAGCCGATACCGATCATCGGCTTTGGATAAATGACCCGCCCAGTCTTGTTATGCTATTATTGTAAAAACTTTGTTAATTTAGCAAAAATTTTACTAACCTGGATAATTCATTTCTCGCCCGTCTGCGCCGGGCAGGCTAAGACGCAGCGATATTAATAGAACACGGATGACGCAGATTATCCGGCGCAGCCGGACACGGATTAAAACTAAAATAATTATAATTTTTAAATAAAATCCGTGTTAATCCGTGGAATCCGTGGACTATTTTTTTTTGTTTGCAGCCAACGGCTGCGTTATGAATAGATCAGGCTAAATAATCAGGATCAGTCTTCCAGGATTTTAGGGGTAATGAATATAAGCAGATCGGTTTTCTGAACCTCTTCTGTTCTGCTCGTAAATAATTCTCCCAAAAGAGGAATATCCCCGAGCAACCAGATTTTATTTTCAATCACCGTTTTATTATCCTTTACCATTCCTCCGAGAACAACAGTTTCTCCCGGTGCTACGCTCACGGTGGTCTGTACTTCACGTACACTGGTAATCGGTTGTGGATAATCTCCCGGTCCTATATAGCCAATGATCTCTTCGATAATCGGATGAACAATCAGATTGATTTTGTTTCCCGGTTCGATCCTGGGAATAACTTCCAGGACTACATTCACCTGTTTATCTTCATAGGTTATAAGATCACCCCCCACGCCTCTGCTCACTTCCGGAACGGGAATATTAGTACCGATCCTGATCATTGCTTTTTTATTGTTCAGTGTCGCCACTTTTGGATTTGACACAAGGCTAGCATTTTCATCCTCAGCGAGCATATTTAAAGTAAAATTCAATTCTTCAACAGTAAGTATACCCAGATGTATACCCTCTGTACGAACCGGAAATCCTGAGTAGGCAGCAAGTCCGCTTTCTAAATCGGCCGACCCGGTATTAAGCGGATCGGCGCCTGTCACTTTTACATCAACACTTTTGGGCCAGTCAAAACCAAATTTTTCATTTTCTCCCAGGATAGTTTCTATCAGACGGGCTTCTATTATTAACTGTTTCTGTGGTATATCCAACTCAGCAATGACCGATCGAATGCTGTTCAGATTTTCCGGCAAATCCCTGACAACCAATACATCGGAACGTCGTTGTTCAGCTTTATCAGTCTTTACCAGATCCAGCACCTTCATTTCTCCTTTTGTAGTTAAAAGAGGCAACAAAGTCTCTCTCAATTCAATGGCATCTAAGTAGTCCAGATGAAATACCTCGCTACCGGTTTCGCCGAATGTTACGCGCTCGAAAGACTTTACCAAAATAAGATCATTCTTTATCAAAAAATGACACCCCTGAGATTCCAGCACCGTCTTAAGTACATCATAGACCTCAACATTTGTGAGGGAAACAGATATCCTGCCTGTTACTTCAGAACTCACCACAAGATTAAGACTATGCTGCCGGGCAAGTAAACGCAGCACATCCTTTATATCGGTATCCCTGAACTCCATCGAAGCAACCTTTTGTTTTAACTTCAATTGGAGCTGGTCTGCAACCTGTGCCGACAATTCTTTATGCACTAACGCTACTATTAGAAACACCCAGATCATTATTAAAGACTTCATATCAGAACTCCTATTTTGAATGCAAATATATGGTTTCCCCTTGTTTTGTCAGTTTGACTTTATCTTTATAAATTTTCTCGACACGATAACCGGCAATAACTTCACCTTCCATTAGAATAATATCATTGATCATAACGAATGAATTATCAGCAGCGTAGGTGATAGCATTTAACTTTAATCTCGCTTTTGAGTTAGAGTGAGCAATTCTTTCCTTTTTAGGAGGTTTTGCCTGCCCCAGGCGAATAAAAGGATCTCTTTTCCATACAAAATTATTTTTCTTTGGAGCATCTTTAATCGCGGCGCTTTTTAGTCTAGAGGGGGGTATCATAAGAGAGGTTTTTGCTTCGGTTTCCGAAAGATAAACCTTGCTATATTGTTCTCTATTGGAAATAAAATCAAACACCGCATAAGCGATTACAATGCCAAGGATAATAAATAAACGTTTCTGGCTTTTTGTCAATTTCATAAGTCAGTACCTCTCGACATATACACCGATGCTTTGAAATCAATCAGCAAAGTCGTGGCAGCGTCTTCGTTTTTGTATATTGAAATCTGATCCGGATTCAAAAAAAAGATAAGGTTTTCTGAATTTTCTAATAAATGCACAAAATCCATAAATTTTGCTTCCAGTTTCATCTCCAGGGGCAAACGATAAAAAGAACCTTTTTCTCCACCCTTATCCACACCCAGGTACGAATTCATTACCGGACTTATATGGTGAATTTTAACATTATATTTCTTAAATTCTTGCCGTAGAATCTCAACGATATGACCGAGGGAGGGGTCATGAATCAATTTTTTTTGCATTTTATTTACTTCTGAATTGAGATCACTGATACTTTTTTCCAGATCTACATTATTCCTGATAGCTTCCAAAGCAAAAGCTATTTTTCTCTCATACTGCTCTGATTCTTCTTCCAGTGTCTGCAGCTCCACCCTCTCCGGAATATAGAAAAGAACTAGCCAGAGAGCTATAATGAAGGCTGATACAGCTAGTATGTAAATAAATACTTTTTTTTCTTTCATGGCAAATGCATATTTATTTTAAATGATAAAGATTGATTATTATTATCTTTAGATTTGTCTGCTAATTCGATCTTATCATAATAGTTCAGATCCCGTAACGCGGTTATAAATTGAATTAAAGTAATATCTGCCGACATAAAGTTTTTATACACCATTCCGCTTATAACCATAATTCGTTCATTCTCATTTTTCATATCATATATTTTTGTGCTTCCAATATCTTTGTAATCAATGGCGTTTAGAACAATATCATCAGGTATGAGAGCGCTTAAAATTCTGAGATTATCAACGATCTTTGTCTTACTTTTCAACTCATTGATAAGACCGAGTTTAAATTGATTCATTTCTTTAAATTGTTGTGTCAGCTGTTCATTCTTTTTTTCAACAGGTATCATTTCCTGATACTCAATTTTAATTTTGGCATTTTCCAGGCGATATTGATCAATTGTATCGGATAGCTTCATTGAGTATAAAGCAAGGGCAGAAAAAATAAAAAAAGAAACACCTATTATAACCTTTTGCCAATATTTATACCGTTTGGCTGTCCTGAGATCAGTCGGGATAAAATTAAATTTTCTTCCCCGATGGCAGGCGGCACCAAAACAGGCCGTATACTCGTTTCCCTGAAAATGCTCCCCGGGTCGAACACTTGGAAAAAATGGTCCGATTGAGAATACCGGGAAGCCCAGTTGTTGAATCAGAAAAGTATTCAGATTTTTTAAGTTTGCACCCTTCCCGGTAAAAAATGCAACCTGAATTTTTGTCCCGGGAAAATTACTTTCATAAAAGTCAATGGAACGCTTCAATTCACTTACAAAACTCTGGAGTACGGGCAGCATCAGATGATAGAGTTTTGTAAAAGGAAAAACCATCCTTTCCGGTTGCTTTAGTATGCCATCAACAATCCCGTATTTACGTTTAAATAATTCAACCTTTTCCGGCCTTAAAGTAATCTTTCTTTCTTTTAAAACCAATGGTTTTGACAATGCCTTGTCAATATTGTTAGAACCTATGGGCAAAATTCTGACAAATTCGACCGCACCATGAAGCAAAAAACAGAGCAAAGTTGTATTCCGTCCCATCTCAATCAGCGCTATATTTTTGGTTGTAAAGACTCGTTCATAGGTTAAGCTGCTGAGTGCAAGGGTAAGTGCAACCGGTTTCACAATTACCTTAGTCGGGCTAATATGGATCTGATCAAGAATATCCAAATATCTTTTTACAAATTTCTCCTGCGCAATAATAGTCAGTACTCTCAGCCACTTTTTTTCTCCCTCTGCAATCTCACTGATTGGGTGGAAATCCCAGATATCATTTTCTGAGAAGGATGGTATTTCCTGTTTAATTTTCCAATACGTCGCTTCCCGTAACTGTTCTTCATTCATTATAGGTAGTTTGACTACCTTTACAATCACTTCCGGTCCGTGAAGAACGAGCACTACTTTTTTTCGTTTCACTTTACATGTGTCAAAAAAACGGCTGATCGTTTCCAAAATTATCGCCGGATCATCCAGATCCGGTTTTTGAATGGAGGTCTCCTTCCAATGTTCTATCTGGTATTTTTTACCAGATCTGCTCAAATGCATCAACCTGATTTCAGTCGGTCCGAATTCGATACACATTATATGCGATGACTTTAAACGGTGATATAACCCACCGGTATAATCAAGAAAAATTTCATCCGGTTCTCTTAAATACCCTTGAACGTAATGCAGAGTCTTCCCGGATGGCTTTTTTCTTTTCTCAACAATATTTTTAGCGGTCTTTTCCGGATCATTTTTGGCCATTTTTGGACCGGGAGAAACTTCTGAAATATGTTTTGAATTTTCCTGAGGTAATGTCATTTTAATTTTCTCTAATACTCTGAAACCCAGCTTATTTTTTCGATAATAACCGGATCTGGTTGCAGAGCATAGGTGTAAAATTTCTCCAGAAAAGTACTGTTATAATAAACAGTAAGTTCGGGACCGAACCAACCGGTTGTGCTATTTACATCTGCATTACCTATTATTCCCCCATACAATGTGCGGTATGTTAAAATGAATTGGCACACCACAGATTTCGTTAATGAAGGATTAGCCATGTAGATAATTCCATTAATACTTGCACTCCAATGCATGGTCACATCGCCCATTACAACGAATATTCCGCCAATTGTCGCATTCGTTTTGTTTATCACAAGATTTTTCTCTACATAAACAACATTTGCATCCTGGGCATGATCGCCGGGATTGCTCCAAAACTTGAAGGCAGGTGTACCGTTACTAATGGTCAGATCATTAGCATAATAACGACCTTGCGCCTGTGCTACCTGTTTTAAACTGTCCAGACTCATCAATGGTAGTTGAGGTGCATTAAAACGCAACCGCTCGATAGAATCGTAACCAAGCGATCCGTTCAGTATACCGGAAACATAAACAGAATAATCCATCAAATTAATGACATAAAGCAGTAGGGAATTGCGTTTTGCCGTATTACCGGCCTGACTTCGCGAACTTATTAAAACCGTATCCCCTCCTATGGATGAAACCGAAACAGAAAAAGTACCGCCGGCAAAATTATTATTTTCATTCCAGTTCCAGTTATAGAGATTCAACGATTTTTTTATGGCATATTCGATTCCGGATTCGGCAATATAAAAGGCCTTTTCGTCACTCGCTGTCAGGGCATTTCTCCGACTGTTTGTCCAGATGTATCGTGCCATGATCAGAATCAGAGTTGTCAATATCTTAATGATTACTATTG
>CAZBBC010000068.1:0-22125 GCA_964489835.1 uncultured Calditrichota bacterium | reverse complement strand
CAGCATATTGCTGTAATCAAAGAAAAAAATAGTCCACGGATTTCACGGATTAACATGGATTGACATGGATTGACACAGATTTTATTTAAAAATTATTTTTATTTTAGTTTTAATCCGTGCAAATCAGTGTCAGTCATAGCCTGCCTGCCCGGCCTGCCCGGCGCAGACGTGGCTATGACGAGATCCGGCTTCGACGGATAATCCGTGGATAAAAGTTTTTATAATTTTTGCTAATCGCCCCGGCGATCCGCCGCAGCGGAAATAACAAAGTTTTTGGCTACAATAGCATATCGCAGCGATGCCGCAAACAAAAATTCAATAACCAAGGATTTAACCAGTTCCGAATTACTAATTACCAATACCTAATTAATCATTGCGAACCTTGCGCTTCTGAAATCATGGATGCTTTTATCCCGATATGTCGACAGAATGGAGACATATTTATCGGGATTAGCGCCCTAGCGGTAAAAACACATTAACAATTTAAAATCTTTATTTGCGGGGATTATGAAATATTTGTAAGATAAATTAATGGGTGTTTTAATTTACCTGCCTGAATGATACGATGAATGAGTACATGAATATTTATAAACCACGAAGCAGATCCTTAGACCTTCCGGTCTCAGGACAGGCTCCGCACACAAAGATAAAAAGCAATTAAAAATTGAGAATTTAGAATTATGAATTTGAGCTGGAAATAAAAGGTGCTAATATTATGTCATTAATATATTTACATTCTTAATTCATAAAAGATCTTCGTGCCCTTCGCGTTCTTCGTGGTTCACATTAATAGATAAAGCACTTTACAGTTTATCGAAATAATAGAAAGGAAAAAAAATGTCGACATTACAAAGTCTCGATTGGATCATTATTGCCGGTTATTTTCTGATTATATTGGGATTAGCCTGGTGGGTAATTAAGCAAAGACAGGATACTTCCACCGATTATTTTTTAGCCGGTCGTCATTTAGGCTGGTTTATTATCGGGGCATCAATTTTTGCTTCCAATATCGGTTCAGAGCATCTGGTCGGCCTGGCCGGTTCCGGGGCAACGGATGGGGTAGCCATGGCCCATTATGAATTGCATGCCTGGTGTCTCCTGGTTCTGGGCTGGGTGATGGTCCCTTTTTATATGCGTTCAAAAGTTTTTACTATGCCCGAATTTTTAGAAAGACGATTCTCACCGGCCGCCCGTACGGTCCTTTCCGTTATTTCACTGGTTGCTTATGTTCTAACCAAAATTGCCGTCGGTATTTTTGCCGGTGGTATTGTTTTCAGTGTATTGCTGCCGGATCTCAATTTTTTAGGTATGGATAGCTTCTGGATTGGCTCTATACTTGTAATCATCCTGACCGGCATTTACACCATAATGGGAGGGATGCGTGCGGTAGCTTATACAGAAACCCTGCAAACGGTTATTTTAGTTCTCGGATCCCTGTTGGTCACTTATTTTGGTTTAAAGGTCCTGGGCGGTTGGGGAGAACTGCGTGCCATCGCCGGATCGGAAATGTTCAACCTCTGGAAACCGCTGGTACCAACCGGCGTGGAGGCGACCTGGGCACCGGTGCATGAAGCCGGCCGGATGGCCTGGTATTTTAATGATAACTATCCCTGGCTGGGAATGCTATTTTGTGCACCGATCATCGGACTGTGGTACTGGACAACCGACCAGTATATTGTACAACGTGCCCTCGGTGCACCAAACCAGACAGAAGCACGGCGGGGTTCCATCGCTGCCGCATTTTTAAAGTTATTACCTGTTTTTATTTTCATTATTCCCGGCATAATCTGCTATGCAATTGCAAAAAATGGCATCTTACCGGAATTACAACAGGAATTATTCGGAATGGACGGACAATTAATACGGGATAACGCCCAAAAAGCCTTTCCATTGTTAGTCGCATATGTTTTACCTGTTGGGGTACGCGGTCTGGTCGTTGCCGGTCTTTTAGCAGCTTTGATGAGTTCACTGGCCGGTGTATTTAATGCCTCCTCTACTCTCTTTACCATGGATTTCTATTCCAGACTTCGTCCTAAAGCGACACAACATCAACTGGTATGGATCGGTAGAATGGCGACAGCTGTTATGGTCCTGATCGGTCTTTTCTGGATACCGGTTATCCAGGGGGGAAAAGGACTTTATGATTATCTACAAGGTGTACAGTCTTATCTGGCACCCCCGATTTTTGTGGTATTTTTCCTGGGTGTTTTTTGGAAAAGACTGAATGCCAAAGGATGTTTAGCGGCTCTGATTACCGGATTCGGATTGGGCGTTTTCCGCCTGGCCGTGGATACGCCGGTCAAACTAATGGAAGGATTTGCCTATTCAGAGGGGTCTTTTTTCTGGGTAATTAACCATATCTTTTTTCAATATTACAGTCTGGTCATATTTTTGGTTTGTGTGGCCGTGATGATTATTGTCAGCTATTTAACGGAAACACCGGATTATAATCGAATCAGTGGACTGACCTATGGAACAACGACCACTGAACATCGGGCAGAAACCAAAAAGAGCTGGTCAAAAGGAGATGTCTTAGCTTCGGTAGCTCTATTGCTGCTGATTTTTACGGCTTATATGTACTTTACCGGTTAGGACAGATTTTTTAGCCACAGAGACACCGAGTTCTCAGAGTAGATTTATTTTTCAACCACGAAGACCACAAAGGTCACGAAGATATTATATAGACTATTTTTATAACGAATGTAACATACTCTATAATTTTTTTAAACTTCGTGTGCTTCGTGCTCTTCGTGGTAAAATAATGTTCGAAAGGAAAAATATGAGTAAATGTGCCATTGGTCTGGATTTTGGTACCAACTCCTGCCGCGCTTTGATCGTGGACATTAGTGATGGCAAAGAACTAGCCAGTCACGTTTACTCTTATCCTTCCGGTGACGCCGGTGTCATTACCGATCCTACCGACCCAAATGTCGCCCGCCAAAATCCGGCGGATTATATCGAAGCTATTAAAATATCAGTTACAGCAGCCATTAAAATGGCAAGAACCAATGATTCACAATTTCTGGCGGAAGATATCATCGGGATCGGGGTAGATACGACCGGAAGCAGCCCCATGCCTGTCGATGAAAAGGGAGTCCCCCTTTGTTTTGATCAACAATTTAAAAATCATCCGGCGGCCATGGTCTGGTTATGGAAAGATCATACCAGCCATCAAGAAGCGCAAATAATAACAAAGCAGGCTGAGAAAATAAGACCACAGTATCTGGCGAAGATCGGTGGTGTTTATTCCTCCGAATGGTTCTGGAGCAAAATCTGGCACTGTCAGAAGACAGCACCTGATGTATTTAAGGCGGCTGACAGCTTCGTTGAAATCTGTGATTGGATACCAGCGCTGCTTACCGGTAAGACATCGCCAAAAGACCTTAAACGAAGCATCTGTGCTGCCGGACATAAGGCGATGTATAGCAAACAATGGGGTGGTTTGCCGGATCCTGACTTTCTGGACTCGCTGTCATCTGGGCTGGCAGAATTACGCCATCATCTTTATGATCAGGCGTATCCGGCTGAAGAAAAGGTGGGTTATTTATCGCCACCGTGGGCAGAAAAACTGGGATTATCAACCAAGGTGGTGGTATCTGTCGGTGCTTTTGATGCACATATGGGAGCAGTTGGCGCAGGTATCAAACCGGGCGTCCTGGTTAAAATTTTAGGCACCAGTACCTGTGATATCATGGTCTGGCCAAATGATGAACCCCTCCAGGATATCCCCGGCGTTTGTGGCATTGTCGATGGCTCGGTTATGGGTGGTTATTTCGGCATTGAAGCCGGGCAATCTGCGGTCGGTGATATATTTCTATGGTTTATCAATCATCTCGTTCCGGACAAATACGGAAGGACACAGGATGAGAAATTTATAAGTCTGGAGAAAACCGCTGCCGGTCTGAAGCCCGGTGAAAGCGGTTTACTTGCCTTGGACTGGAATAACGGTAATCGTACGATATTGGTTGATGTTCGCCTCTCCGGTCTACTGATCGGCCAGACATTGCATACACATCCGCATGAAATTTACCGCGCATTGATAGAAGGGACTGCCTTTGGCGCTCTGGCTATTATCGATCGAATCGAAGAAAATGGGGTAAAGATTAAAGAGGTGGTAAATTGCGGCGGTCTGGCAGCTAAGAGTCCGATGCTGATGCAAATATATGCCGATATTCTGAATCGCCCGATGAAGATTTCACAAAGTGATCAAGCACCCGCCTTGGGTGCGGCTATCTTTGCTGCTGTTGCTGCCGGGAAAAATGCCGGTGGATATGCAAATGTTATAGAAGCACAGAAAACTATGACAGGCACCAATAAAGTCTATGAGCCGATTGCTAAAAACCATGAAGTCTATCAAAAACTATATGCATTATACCGCCAGCTCTACGATGGTTTTGGCACCAAGGAATGGTCCGGCAGTATGTACAATGTGATGAAGGATTTGCTAAGTCTCCGTGATCAGGTTCGTAAAGAGAATACATAGGGCCCGATAAATCGGAAAAAACAAATTACAAATCACAAATTACAAATAATATTCAATTTTCAAAGTACCAATGACCAAAACATAATTGATTGAATTTTTGAAATTGTGAATTGGAATTTATTTGATATTTGGGATTTGTTATTTGTTATTTTAAAAACTTTATTAAAACAACAAAGTTTTGGTCGGCAATAGCTTAAACCGGTATTTGGTAAAAACCGGAGTTAGGAAGTTAGATCATGCAAAATATACCTGATATCAATCTTGGATTGATAGCGGTCAGTCGGGATTGTTTTCCCATTGAACTTTCCAGAGAACGCAGGAAAAAAGTGGTTGCCGCTTGTAAAAAGAATCATCTGGCGATCACTGAACTAGAGACCATCGTCGAGAATGAAAAAGATGTTTTAAAAGCACTGGATGAATTAAGACAAAAGGATGTGAATGCCCTGGCTGTTTATCTGGGAAATTTTGGTCCGGAAGGTCCGACCACCTTATTGGTCCAAAAATTCGCCGGGCCAACCATGATTGTTGCTGCGGCTGAAGATAGCGGAAAGGATCTGATTCAGGGTCGCGGTGATGCCTACTGTGGTCTGCTTAGTACTTCATACAACATCGGACTGCGCCATCTAAATCCCTACATACCGGAATACCCGGTAGGAGATGCCGCTGATATTGCTGAAATGTTGGCGGAGTTTATACCAGTTGCCCGAATTGTCAATGGTGTTAAGAATCTGAAAATATTTTCCTTCGGCCCCCGGCCGTTTGATTTTTTAACCTGTCATGCGCCCATACAACCGTTGTATGATCTGGGTATTGAGATCATGGAAAATAGTGAGTTGGACCTTTACGATATCGTTAATGCTGAAAAAAACAACCCGGTAATCAAAGATATTACCAGAGAAATGACAGAAGAACTGGGTCAGGGGAACACTTATCCTGATCTGATTGAAAAGTTAGCGCAATATGAACTGGCCCTGCAAAAATTTATGGATGAACATCTCGGGGCCTCCACCTATGGTGCCTTTGCCAATAAATGCTGGCCCGCTTTTCAAAAGTATTTCGGTCATGTACCCTGTTATTTAAATTCACGGTTGGCTGCGCGTGGGATTCCGGTCGCCTGCGAGGCCGATATTTATGGTGCTCTGAGTGAATATATGGTTATTTGTGCCACGGAAGTACCCCCGGCCATTCTTGATATCAATAATACGGTACCAAAGGATCTCTATGAAGAAAGTAAGAGAGAAATCGGCAAATATACAATGGAAGAACTATGGATGGGTTTTCATTGTGGAAATACAGCGGTATCCTGTATTGTACAGCCGGTCATGCAGCACCAGTTGATCATGCATCGTCTTTTGGAACCGAACCAGGCACCCAATATTACCCGCGGTACGATCGAGGGTCAGATAAAGTCCGGTCCAATTTCCATTTATAGGATTCAGGCAACGCCAGAGGCGCAGCTCAGGTCCTATGTGGCCAATGGTGAAGTTCTTAATATCAATCCCAAATCATTTGGCTGTATTGGTGTGTTTGCGGTGGAAGAAATGGGGCGTTTTTATCGCCATGTCCTGATAGAAAAACGATTTCCGCATCATACAGCCGTGGCTTTTAAACATGCCGCTAAATATCTCTTCGCCGCCTCACGAATGATGGGACTCGATGAGATATATTATAATCAACCAAAGAGTCAAAAGTACCCTTCAGAGAATCCGTTTGTATAAAAATTCTTGCGGCAATGTAAAGACGCAAGGCAAAGGGAGTGAAGGAGCTTGAAGAAATCAGAAAGCAATAAGCTGTAAATGGCCCGGCTTTCAGCATTCTGCTTTCTATTCGCTTCTCACTAATTCGTGTAACCGTGACCTAAATTTTTCCGCATTGTTCACCCAATTGCAGTTACACTTTCTGCAATTGATTGTTCTTATAAGCCTCAAAGGCCTGCTTTACCGTCATGTCACCGGCCCCAATATATATTTCAATATCGGATTGTTCCAGTACACGCGCCGCATTTCCGCCGGGACCGTTGCCGGTTATCAATATTTCCGGTTTAAGTTCAAATATTTTTTGAGCCGTTTGCGGGCCAGCGCCGTGGGCTACATTCTCGATATCCCGGTTGTCAAAATGTGAAAATTCTTCATTCTCATCATCATATAATACAATAAATTCGGTTCGTCCGAATCGGGGATCCATCAGGGAATCCCATGCCGTACCTTTAGTCGTAAACGCTATTCTCATTTTTTAGCACCTGTGATTTTGTTAATTGATTAATTTTATTCCAACTTTCGATCAGTACTGTTTTTAAATGGTTATCATCATACTCTATAATAGTCTGACCACTGGTCATCGCTTTGGTAAACGCTTCATCATAAGGCAGGCTGGAAATATGTACAATCTTTTCTCTTCTCAGAAACTCCTTAATCTCGCCTGATACCTGTAGATTTAGATCAGATTTATTAATAATACAGCCGGTCTTTATTTTGAATTTTTTTACTAACTGGTACACCCGTTTTAAATCATGCAGACCGGAGATTGTTGGTTCGGTTACCAAAACCACGAAATTTGCTCCGGAAAGCGAAGACACGACCGGGCAGCCAATGCCTGGTGCACCGTCAACGACAATACAATCAATATTGTGCTTTTCGGCAATATCCTTTGCCGCTTTTTTAACTCTGGCCACCAGTTTACCGGAATTTTCTGCACCAATACCGAGCCGCGCATGAACCATTGAATTGCCTGCTTTTGTGGTCGATATATACCATTTGCCGATCATTTGTTCTTCATTCACAATCGCGTCTGTGGGACAAACCCGGGCACAATAACTGCATCCTTCACAATTCAGCGGCTCAACAATATACTGACCGCTGATTACCGGAATAGCATTAAAACGGCAGACTTCAGTACATTTACCGCACTGTGTACATAGATCCTGGTCAATTTTAGCAATAACACCGCTATAGAAATCTTCCGATTTCTCAAAATCGGGTTGCAACAGCAAATGCATGTCGGCGGCATCTACATCACAGTCTGCAACGACTACATCTTTTCCACCTAAATAGGCAAAGGCAGCTGAAAGTGAAGTTTTTCCGGTGCCTCCTTTTCCGGAAATAACAACAATTTCTCTCATCCCACACCCCTTTTCATCATGCGCAGGATGTATTGCTCAATTTTTTTTAATTGCTGTTCAACCTCAGGGACCTTTTGATAAATCAATTCAGCACGTGAATATAATTCTGCAATGTGGCGATCGTTGGGAATCTTGGCCAAAATGGGAATATTCTCATGGTGACAGTATTGAATCACATCGTCATTACCAATACCATTACGATTAATAACCACCCCAAAGGGTCGTTTTAATTGTTTCATGGTATCAATGGCCAATTTTAAATCATGCAATCCAAAAGGGGTTGGTTCCGTTACGAGGATTACAAAATCAGCGCTCTTCGTAGCTTCAATGACCGGGCAGGAAGTACCGGGCGGGGCATCAAAGAATTTAATGATGTTGTCAGGAAAATGGGCATCAACATAATTATTGGTCTGTGCAATCAAAGGTACCGCCTGTTCCTGGCCGATATCCAACCGGCTTTCTACAAATGAGAGGTTTTTATCCAGAGAATGTTTTAGCGCACCCATTTTTTGGGGGATCATTGGCAATGCCGATTCCGGGCATAATTCAGAACAAGCATAACAGCTATGGCACAGCTCAGGAAAAACCATAATCTGATCGCCCAGTTGCAGAACCGCATGAAAATTACAGACTTCCTGACAGATCCCGCATAACGTGCATTTCTCCGGTTCCCACACCGGGATCATTTTATATTTATCTTCCTGATGGACCGGCTCCCCCTTTATAAACAATCCGGAATTAGGTTCCTCCACATCCAGATCCACTAAAACAACTTTATGATTTTCTGCCAGATATCTGGCTAGATTTGTCGATAGGGTTGTTTTTCCGGTGCCGCCTTTTCCGCTGGCAATAGTGATTTTCATCTTTTATACTTAATGATCACAAAGATTTTGACCGGTCTGCAGTTCATTATTTAAATATTGTTCGACCAGTTTTTTCGGAGATTCAGCCATAACACCAACACACACTTCGATATTATTCTGAGCAAATAGAACCTGTGCTCTCTGACCCATACCGCCGGAAATAATCACACTGACACCCTGCTGGGCTAAAAACTCAGGATAAACACCCGGTTGATGCCCCGGCGGAACTAAATATTTTTCTTTCACCACTTTATCATTTTCTGTTTCAATAATGGCAAATTTTTCACAATGTCCGAAATGTGCGCATAATTTTCCGCCTTCCGTTGGTACGGCAAATAATTTTTTCATCTTTTTTTCCCTTTATTTGTTCAATAATTCTTCTCTGACCATTGTATTTCCACATTCAGGGCATTTTAATGTGGTGCATTTTACTCCTTGCTGGTGCGGAACTTTCTCCCCACATTTAGCACAGACACAAAAACCACCAACACCAAAACCACCCCCTTTATTACGACCACGACCACCGCCGCGGCCCAATCCCTGGCCACCTCCAGGATTCCCATTTTTTCTAAAAGGACTCATTTACTTTCCTCCTTTACCTGTATTATAGACGCAGCAATTGCCATGACCAAACCCACCGGCCAAATTCAACAGGTTGCCAGAATTGCATTGCGGGCATTTTGACACAGAAGTTTCGATATTTATATTGAACATATGCCCACAATTCTGACAGCGAATGACATTGCCGCGAAAATGAATATTACCTCCTTCAATATACAGTTCCTTTCCCTCGATCAGAAACAACGCCACTTTCTTTCGTGCTTTCTCAATAAGGCGTGAAAAAGTCGAGCGGGATATTTCCATTTCCAGTGCTGCCTCAGCGTGGTTCATGCCCATATAATCAGATAACCGGATCGCCTCGTACTCATCCAGACCCAGGGGAAGCCGCCGCAGATGGCTTCTCATAATTCCCATCGGTTTATAGGCTGTAAACAACGGTGGACCGTTTACCATTTTCTTCTTTTTTGAACGGGACATCGTTGATCCTTTACATCATTTTATTGATAATATAATGCACATATGTGCATTAAGCAAATGTTTTTTGTCTTTTATTATAAGGATCGAGAGCAAATATAATTAATAAATAGTAAAAAGGATGATAGAATTATATTTGGATATATTGGTGGATCCAGATATACATTGCCATGATTTTTAATATTGAAATTTTTATTAAATTTGATAAAAATTATTATAAAAACTTCGTCCCACGGTGAGGAATCTTAAAAAACTTTTACGATTTAATCATTTAGAAAAATGCTACTTGTATTTTTAGAGTCTAATTCCGTATTGGTTAATATATCTACCACACTAAACGCAACGGATACTTAAGGAGGAATAATGTCGAAAAATTACTTCCGATGGTATATCCCACTATGTTTGTTGATTCTTATTATCACTCAAATTACCCTTGCGGTACCTCCGGATTCTTCACGGCAAAAACGGCAGGTGCTGCTTACTCAATTATTACAGATACTTCCCAATGACCCGGAGAACGGGCATGAAGTAACCCCATTGGATTCCACCTGGCGCGCCTGGCTTAAAAGGACGGGAGAATTACCGCCCGATTTCGATACAATGCCCTCCCTTCCTTTTTTACCGGACCCTTTTATTTTAGATAAAGAGGATCAGAATATTGGGATTACCAGCAAACTACAGTGGCTGGAAAAACGCGAATGGATCAAAAAAGAGATTACGCATTGGATTACCGGTGCTTTTCCACCTCCGCTGGATAATCTGAAAGCAAACATAGTAAAGGAACATAAAGACGGGCAGGTAACCCTGCGAACGGTCCAATTAAATTTTGGACCAAATCATGAAGCAAAACTGACACTTGAGCTGATGATACCACCGGGTGATGGTCCCTTTCCCGTTTTTATGACCCAATGGAATCATCGCGGATGGGCGATGATAGCCGTTCGACGTGGTTACATCGGTTGTGTGTATGCCGGTGCCGATGCCAAAGATGATACCGATACTTATGCTGAGATCTGGTATCCCCAATACGATTTCACCCAGCTGATGCGCCGGGCCTGGGGATCTTTCCGGGCTATCGATTATTTATATACTCTGGACATTGTCGATAAGGATAAAATCGCCCTGACCGGACATTCCCGCAATGGCAAACAGTCCTTAATGGCCGCTGCATTCGATGAGCGAATCAAGGCGGTGATTCCAAGCAGTGGTGGCACCGGCGCCGAAGTGCCCTTTCGGTTCACCAATGACAAATATGATGACCAGTCTATTCTGGAAATCACCGATGCTTTCCCTCAATGGCTGCATCCCCGTCTACGTTTTTTTATCGGGCGCGAACATAAACTACCGGTTGATCAGAATCTGATGATGGCCCTGGTGGCACCCCGGGGATTAATGCTCAGCTCGGCTCTTAGCGAAGGAGCAGGTAATCCCTGGGCAATCGAACAGGCCTATTTTTCAGCCAAGAGAGTCTATCGATTCCTCGAAGCAGAAAATAACATCGCGATCAGGTTGCGCCATGGCCGGCATGGTACGGCCGCCCGGGACATTGAAGCCTATATCGATTTTTTTGACTTTGTTTTTAAACGATCCGATAGACCACCGGATAATGATTTATTCTATAATTATTCCTTTGAAAAATGGAAGACATTGAGCAAAGAAAATATTAATCCTCTGACGTATGACATTCAAGCATCGAATGATCTTTTAAATATAAGAAATAACAGCAAAATTGAAACAGTAAGTGAATGGGCCAGTCGGAAAGAACAAATACAGCATCATATTGAGTGGACGCTGGCTGAGGAACCTGCCGGTATTACCAATGCCGGACCGAAAGTCCTGGCAAATCAGCGTAAATTTGATGATTATCTACGCGATGTGATTTTGCGCCCCGAAAAATCAGACAAGATGGGACATATCGTTGTCGGTCCCTATCACGCTTTTGGCGATTATCTTTATGGCAATCTTTATTACCCGGTTGACCGGGACCATCAGCCACCATCTGAAAAAGTGCCAGTGGTGATCTTCCTTCATGAATACGATCACACCACCGGATTTGGCCGCCGCATTCTGCCTTTTTTTGAACAACTGGTGGAAAATGGTTTTGCTGTTTTTTCTTATGATATGATCGGATTTGGAACCAGAATTCAGGAGGGAACTGATTTTTACCACCGCTACCCCCGATGGTCTAAAATGGGTAAAATGGTGACCGATCTCCGCGGCGCCGTGGATGCTATGGAAAATATGGAATTTATCAATCCGGAAAAAATTTTCACGGTCGGCTATTCTCTGGGGGGAACGGTCGGACTTTTCGCCGCTGCTCAGGATGACAGGATCTCCGCTCTGGCCACGGTTTGTGGATTTACTCCCCTTCGTACCTCAACGCCGGACGATGGTACCGAGGGAATTTTGGCTTATTCACACTTACACGGACTTATTCCACGTTTTGGATTTTTTCTCAACCGCACCAATCGATTGCCGCTTGATTTTCCGGAGATCATCGCCTGTGTCGCGCCCCGACCGCATTTAATTATCGCCCCGCAACTGGACCGGGATGCCGTCTTCAACGATATAGAAAAAGCAGTCACCGCAGTAAATAATGTCTATAAAATATTTAATGTTAATCAAAATCTGACATTTCTTACCCCTTTAGATTATAATCACTTTACAACAGAAATGCAGAATGATATTATTGTGTGGTTGATTAAAAACAACAATAAAAAAGAGGATCAATAAAAGATGTTCGTAATTAGGAACTCGGAACTGGGAACTCAACTTTTAACATTAAAGACTCGTTAGATCAGGCGCTTCACACCAAGTAAAAAAATTCCTCTCCTCAAGGTCTTGTTTCTACCTATTCGTATATGTCTAAACACTTTATGCTCTGCGCTTTATGTCAACACACCCCTTTCCAGTTCCGAGTTCCAAGTTCCCAATTACAAGATCGAAATTCTCCCGATAAAATAGGTCGTCCTCCAGTCCTTCGGCAAAGGGCAAACTCATCATAAAATTGTCATTGAGTATGACAAATTTATTATCATGGACACCGCCACCGGTGACTTCCCCGATGATCGTTGTCTTTTTCATATTCTTTAGATTATAGGCAAACTCTTTGGCAGCTGAGAAAGTATTGTTGCTTGTCAGTATGTATAAATCAATTGTATCCAGTCTTTCTCCGGGGAGGTAGGTATACGTCCAGTATTGAGTAGTTTTGTCTTTTTCTTTATAATAAAATGAATTGAGATGTTTTCGGGGATTATCCAGAAAATAGCTGCTAAGAAAAGCATATATTTTTTAGCAAAGCAAAAACTAAAAATAAAAACGGAACCAAGTTTCTACTTTATTCCTGAACTGCTTGCTGCCGTATTCAGAATTATCATCTCCAAAAAAGAAAGATGGCCATAAAATAATTTCCGCATTGGTAAACAGCTTATAACCGATTTGCGGCGAAAGGATAAAACTATTGTCGTTTATATTGTAAATTGTAAAGACTGAAACCGATGAATAAAGCCATTCAAATGGTTCGGGCAAACTTGCTTTTAAGTAGATATAATCCTGCATCAAATTTTTTGAACGGAAAGTGGTGGTCATAACCGATCTGGTTAAACGTATTAAGTCAGCATCCGCACTGTTTAAATTATTTGTCAGATAAGCCAGATAATCTTTGTATTCAGATGGGGATAATCCCCTATTGTTATGATAATATTCAGCGATAAAAGTCATATTAAAATCATTCAAATAACGCATTCCCAGCAAATAAGAAAATCCGTCTTTTTCATTCGTTTGGACAGTATTGTTTTGAATCAAATTAAACGCTTCGTTGTCGGCAAAACTTAGTTCCCCATGTACCTCTAAATTCTCCAGCAGATTTGTGGAGAGATCCATTCCGAAACGCTGCGGTTGATTTTTGCCCGTGAAAAACATAAAATCTAAATCAATATTTTGCATCAGCACATATAGCTTTATTGCTAAGGATGTATTATCAAGTTCCGCGTACTTATCAAGAATATCAGCCTCCGGAGGCAGCAGAATCGTTGAAACGGACATGTTTTGTATAAATCCGGAAGTAAAACTGCGGTTATAGGCAATAAAAGCAGACATTTTTCCCGCCAGGGCTAAATCAGGATTTTCCGGATCTTTCTCACTATTTACATAACCCACCGGATTAAAGGCATATCCTTTGCCCCAATTATAACGACGTTTGCCTACAGTAAATGTCATCCGTGGTGAAAGATTTAAACTGCCAAATAATTCAAAAAAAGAAATGTCAATCGGTTCATCCCGTGTGTACTGAGCGAAAGTCCGCATCATAAAACCAACCTGCTTGTAACGGTAATCACCGTTAAAATAGAAATCAAGACGGTATTGGGAAAGGTAATCGTCTGTTTTGTCCTGCCCGAAAAATTGCAATCCGTAAAAGGGCGACAATTCATTGGTTTTAAGAACAGCCCATTTAGCATCCAGGTTTCCGTTAAATTCGATCTTCGCCGTTTCTTCATTTTCGGGGATTTCAAAATTATAATCTTGGGCATAGCCTGCACTCCCTAAAAATAAAATCGGAAGAATAATATTCGAAATAAATGAGTACTTATAAAAGTTCATCGCAGTTCGCCTAATCGTGAGAGATAATCCAGGCTGAACACTTCATCAGGAAATTTTTTACGATTGATTTTGGAATAAATAAGGATAGATTTGAAGCCTTTGTAGAGGGGACTGGTTGTCTCGACTACCGCTGGCCGGACCATACCTTGACCAAAATCTTTAACATTTTTAAAATCGAGGGTTTTGATCAGTTTACCCGATGCCGCATAGCATTCCACTTTTTTAGCAATATTGTTTTTTTTGATCACCCACATTTTCAAACGGTCATAAGAGACAGTCCTGGTTTTGGCTTTTAAGTCTAGAATATAATCCTCACTGTCTTCTTCAAGATTATTCACATTGTATTCGGCGGAATAATCAAGCCGCATAATGTCTGCATTATTGAACACACCGCCCACAATAGATTGCATACTGGTAATTCGAATCGGTTTTCCGACATTAGGAATATACAGCCACATATTATCACCCAATCGCAGAGTTGCCCGACCTTTATCACTTGCCGGTGCCAGATAAAGCATCGCCACCTTGTCGCGATCTTTTTTGACCGAATAAAAGATAAATTCTTTTTTATTACCATTCGGCTCTTCGTTAATCAGCTTGCGGTAGAATTCAACGGATCCAGGTGTTAAAATTTCATCGACCTTTTTTAGAATCTCATCACCTTTGGGAGAATTTGTGGGATTTTCCTGCGCCCAGATTATAGATGAAATAAAAAGAAATATCAGAAATTGAATAAATTTATTCTTGACCATTCTTACTCCGTTTATTTTTCACGATTGTTCCCACTACATCCTGGGCAACACCGCTATGTTCATGATATTCTATGTTATTTGTCTCCAGTAATTTTTTCATTTTATTACCAAATTTGCCTGCAATTACGGTTTTAACAGACTCTTTTATGAGAAGATCAACAACGCCTGTGCTGGCTCTGCGTCCGCGCGTTTGGGAAGGGTTTATCAGAGATTTTAGGAACAGACCGTTACCATCAAAAATAAGATAATAGGGTGCTCTGCCTGCTTTCTTGCTAATCTCTGAAGTCATGCTATCGCCAACGGTTGCTACCGCTATTCTGTTTGATGATTTTGAAGGGTCCACATCTGAATTAGATATAAATGACAGAGATGGTTGGACTTGTGTAAAGAAGGTACTTAAAAATAATATCAAGTAAAAAATTCTTAAATTTTCTCTCATCATGTTTTCTCCTTATATATGTCTTAATGCATCAACCGGTTCCATTTTTGATGCTTTATAGGCCGGTTGCAAACTGGATAAGATTGAAATAATGATAACGATAATTGATACGGTAATCAATTCAGCGCTGGATACAGATGTCTTTAAAAGAATATCCTCCATGCGTCCAAAAGAAAATCGTAACTCTGCAAAGTTAATCAAATACAGGCTCAGCACGCTGATAATGCTCCCAACGATAGCACTCATAAATCCAAGCAGAAATCCTTCGGTGACAAAAAGCCATAAAATTTTTGAAGGTAGTGTACCAATGGCTGAAATAGTACCGATTTCACTGACACGTTCGAAAACAGACATCATCATCACATTTAGGATACTGATCAGCACGATAGATATCAGCACTATTTTTACGATATAGATCAGTAAATCGACAATGGTTGCTATGGTAGAAAATGGTGAAAGCTGCGCCCAGGTATGTAATTCAAATGTCGGTTTATCTATCGAACCATTCAAAGATTTTAAGTTCTGGCTCAGCATTTTATTTACGTTTTCCAGATTATCGCCGTCTTTAAGGCGGATGGCAATTTCATTGATTTCGTTACCATCAATCCGCAATAAATCTTTGGCATCATTGATATGCATATAGCCATCACGGCCGGAAGGACCGGTTAATCCGCTCATAACTCCGGCTATGGTAAAGGACATACCATTTACCGCACCATCCTGATTTGTTGCCACCAAAACGACTTCCTGCCCTATTTTTAATTTCAGGCCTGTGACTAGATTTTCCGGAACAATCAGTTCTCCCTCTTTTACGAAGGAATTGGCATCCCCTGTAAAATCCTTAATTCGGCCAACCAGAGCCGGGCTGGCTTTATTCTCCATTTCAGGATCAACGGCCGTCAGGCGGATGTTTGTTGTTTGCTCATAATTACTGAGCATGGCGCCGAACTTGATTCTGAAAGTATAGGCTTCGATCACATCACTCTTCTCATCCAGAAGTAATTTTAATTTGTTAATTTCTTCGTCTTTCAGATTCAAATGTAATGGCAGGTTATCAATTGAACTGACATATCCCTTCTTATGAATCTGCAAATGCCCCATCATTGAATCAGTGATTGTACCGATCATCATGCCCTTAAATGATTTTGAAATACCGGAAAAAACGACAACCATTACCACGCCTAATATGATAAGCAGGGAAGTCAATAAAGTACGTCTTTTATAACGTAACAGGTTGCGCAGGGAAATTTTAAATATATTCTTCATTTTAATTTTTCTCCTTCGCCTGGCTATTTGTATGAGTCACCTGTTCCCTGTTCACTAACCTGCCGTCTTCAAGGGTATAAATGATTTCGGCTTCCTTAACAATTTTGGGATCGTGGGTGGAAAAAATGAAAGTCGTTTTTAATTCTCGCTGCATTTGACGCATCAGGTCGATGACCCTGTAGGCTGATTTGTGATCGAGATTTGCCGTCGGTTCATCGGCCAGAACCAATTTTGGGTCTGATACCAGCGCACGCGCAACAGCCACTCTCTGTTTCTGCCCACCCGATATCTGCGACGGATACTTGTCTTTTTGATCCGTCATCCCTACAGCCTCTAAATATTTCAGAACTTGTTCCTGACGTTTTTTCTCAGGGATGTTTTGCACCATGATCAGGGGATACTCTACATTTTCATACACCGTAAGTACAGGGAGAAGATTAAAATTCTGGAAAATAAATCCAATATTGGAACCACGAAAGACAGCGGCATCTTTGCGACTAAATTCGTTTACCCGAACATCATTTACTTGTATTTCTCCGTGACTGGGCTTATCCAGACATCCGATCAGGTTTAGTAAAGTTGTTTTGCCACTCCCTGACGGTCCGACAAATGAAACAAATGCTTGCTGATCAATTTCCAGATTTATATCTGCCAGCGCCTGTATCGAGGTCTCTCCCATTTCATAAATTCGTGCGACATCTTTTAGTTCTATTAGAGCCATGTGTGTCTCCGTTTTTCAAATTATTATTTATCATTCGGTTTATGGTGCAAATCTTTTTGAATGAAAATTTTATTTTATTTTACATTCAGGTTATATAATTCTTTTGATGAACCAAGCTCATCAAAAGATACATTTTTCAATAAAAGTTGCCATTTTGGTCAACCCTTTTTATTTTCATCGAAATTAAGTTAAAACAAAAATAAACAGCAGAAAAATTTTATCACTAAAAATAATTAGCTGCCTGAGGATTAAATGAAAATTTCTCATTTGTTTTTTATAATAATAGTACTGGGTACTGCTTTAAATGCTCAAAACTTACCAACCAATACATCGGTCGTTTTTAGCGGGTCAGGTAATTGTGCCACCTGTCATCTGGTTGGACCCACTAATCCCAGTGCTTTAATCGATTCACATGGGAATGATGTCTCCCCGGTTACATTGTGGCGATCAGCCATGATGGCGAATGCCGCAAAAGATCCCTTCTGGCAGGCAAAGGTAGCGGCAGAAGTAACAGAAAACCCTCATTTACAAACCATTATTGAGGATAAGTGCAGCACCTGCCATGCGCCTTTGGGTCGTACGGAGGCAATTTTTAACGAAGCGGAAGCATATACAATTACAGAGATGTTGGCGGATCCCTTGGCAATGGATGGGGTAAGTTGTACGGCCTGTCATCAGATTAAATCTGAGAATCTTGGCACAAATGAAAGATTTAATGGTCATTATCTTATAGAAAACGATCGTATTATCTACGGTCCTTTTCAGGATCCGTTGACAATGCCGATGATTAATAGCGTCAATTATACGCCCGTTTTAGGTGAACATACCACTCAGTCAGAAATGTGTGCCACCTGCCACACATTATTTACACCCTATGTTGATAACGAGGGAAATATTGCCGGTGAAGCGCCGGAACAAACACCCTATTTAGAATGGAAAAATAGCATATATCCGCAGCAGGAAATTGAATGCCAAACCTGCCATATGCCTGTATTGGAAGAAGGTGTCATCATTTCCAATAGACCTTCTTCACTTAGTTCCCGTTTGCCTTATGCCAATCACTATTTTGTTGGAGGCAATATTTATATGCTGAAAATTTTGAAAGCAAATGCTTTTGGTATAGGAGTAACCGCGGGCTCAGTGGAAATTGATAGCACAATCGCCCGGACAAAAAGATTACTACAAAAACAAACAGCCGATCTGGATGTATTTTTTAATTGGCTCAGCGATGATACATTACAGGTTAAACTAACGGTCATTAATAAATCCGGTCATAAATTTCCAACCGCTTACCCCAGCCGCCGGGCCTGGCTTTACCTGGCTGTTCTGGACGAAGGTGCTGCGATTTGGGAATCCGGGGCCTGGGATGAGGATCAATCTGAAATAAAAGGACTGGATGATCCTTATGAAGTACATCATGATATAATCAGGAATAGTTTACAATCTCAGGTTTATCAATCGGTGATGAAAGATGTCGATGAAAATGTAAATTATACGTTGTTGCGTGCATCAGGATATATAAAAGACAATCGTATTCCGCCCAAAGGATTTACAAATGATGGCCAATATTATGATTCTACTTCTGTTATCGGTTTTGCTGAAAATGATCCTAATTTTAACCCCAGTGGATCCGGAACAGACACCGTAACCTATCTGATTGGAAGTTTGGACAGAAACAAACCATACTCCCTTGAAGCAAAAATCTATTACCAGAGTCTGGCTCCACGTTTTGTAGAAGATCTGCGGCAATATGACAATCCGGAGGTAACAACTTTTATGGGGTATTACGATGCGATCCCCAACCTTCCGGTTACAATAGATTCTTTAAGATTATCTGTAGGCACTACTGTCATTGATGATAAAAAGAATAAAATTCCGGTTAGTTATCTGACTGTAAAAACCTATCCAAATCCATTTAATCCAAATGTTCAGTTTGATATTCAAACAGACAAATCAGGAAAATTAAATATTGAGATATATAATATTCTGGGTGAACGTGTTTACGTCTTTGAAAAACGGGAGGTAAATAAAAATCTAATACATATCAATTGGAATGCACAAAGCGAGACAGGTACATCCATACCGGGCGGGGAATATTTTTTAAAAGTCATTTTTGTTGACGGGATAACAAAAGAAAAAATAATTACCGGTAAAAAAATATTATACCTAAAGTAATTTTGTAATTATTCTGATCACTAACCGCGCAAAGAAGTATCACAGATAAAATCGAGAAATGTAACTATTTCTCGGTACTGCAACCATAATTATTGATAAACCGAACTCAATACACCCAGTTCCCCTTTGGATAAGTTTCGATTCCTGAAAGTATCAAATAATTCTTTAACGGTGCTTTATTTAATTCATTTTGTGCTTCGATTATCTCTTTCAACTTTACTATTTTTATAAGTAATATATGCCACTATCAAAATAATGATACTCAATATCATAAGTACAATAGCACCAATATTGTCCTGCTTTAAATAAAGCCTGATGCCGGCAAAAATAAAAATAGCCCCATTAATGATGAATATAACATAAGGTGGAAGGTTCTTTAACATAATAACTTTCTCCTTATAAAATTATAAATCCTAAATCAAAGAGTATAGATGAATGAGGATATATTATCATAATAATTTATCAGATTGCTTTCCGGCGGATCAGCCGTGGCTGACGCTAACGCTCGCAATGACAATCATGATACCGACTTTGCAAAATAAATATATTCCCGAGTAGAGACGTAGCCTGCTACGTCTTTACTCAGTGATCAGACGGTTAACGGGAATCGATCCATTGTTGGTAAAACTTTTGACAAACAGAATCCTGGGAATCTACATATGAATCGAGTTTTTCTGCAAGCCCTTTACCCAGTTTATATACCGTATTAACATATACCGTGTCTGCTGCGGATAAAGCCGGCTCGGGCAATGTCTGGAGGACACCTTCCGCCAACATCCGGTGTCGTTTGCGTAAGGCATCGGCCGCCTGCAGAACAAGGGCGGCATGGCGGACTTCATAGCGGCTATTGAATTCTTCCGTAGCACTTTTATTATAAAATGCCTGAATATGTTGGAAAATTTCATTGTTCTTAAAGGGATCATCCGCTTGTTCGGATTCTGTAAGTAGTGAAGGTCCTTGACCTTTTAACACCCCCAATCCACTTTCTAACATTTCATCTAACTCAGCACCGCCAAAGGCAATTTGAATATGCGCTTCATCGGGAGTTTTCTCGAACATTAATGAGACGGACCGGGCATCAAAATTCTTATGCGTTTGTCCGTTCACCCGAACATCCGTGATCACGCCCTGCCCTTTTGTTAAAAGATATAATTTTTTGGATCCGAAGCGAATCGGGAAGTGCTGCTCCAGCCGGGTAATACCTTTCGGAATATGTGGAATCAATGTGAGAGCCTCTGCCCGGTAAACATATTCGAATAGTCCGCGGATCAATGCCGCTACCGGTCCAAAGGAATCATAACACAAATTAATCGGTTGTTTGGGTTGGTAGACCTTGCTCCCGAATTCCACCAGAGGATTATCCATCCTGAATTGCCGGGCAAACATAAGCATATGCTCCATGGAGCGGCGGGCATCCTCATATTTGCCTAATCGATAATAGGCAAGGACCATCCGCGCTTCACAGGTGGACCAATGACCGCCATTAACCCAGGTACCGTGTTTCCAAAGCCATGATGTACCAGGATCATACATATCATCCAAACCCGGTTCATTGGGAATAATTACATGATGCCGTCTTAATCCAGGGATTGCTTCAATCTTGTTGAAGATACGTTCGGCCTGGGCATCGTCTACGACCCGAAAGGCAATGGCATCATGGTTTGGTGATGACTCAAAATAACCATGTTTTTCTTCACCGTAAACGCCGTGGCGTACGCCGCTTGGATCCAGTGATTTGATAAAGTAGCCTTCTTCTGTTGTCAGTTGTTTTAATCCGTCACGGGCGCGGCCCTGAAGATCGCGATAATGCTTAACTTTTACATCATTACCTGCCAGTCTTTCCAGTTCAATCAGACGGTCTAAAGCAGCAATGTAAGTGATCGATAATCCCGTAAGATAGGCCATTCCATAAGAGCCATCCGGTCGTTTCCATCCGGCATAACTGGGAGCGAGCAGATTACCGGCCGGTCCGGCCAGAAACAGATCATTTTTCGGGTCGCGACGAGTTTCGATAAAATTGGCACAACGTTCCAATTTGGGTAAATATTGCGCAACAGCGGTTAAATCCCGGCTAATAAGTAAAAGTTCCGATTGTAATAGTAATCCGGCAGCCGTGAATTCCATCCCCCAATCGTGTATCTCGATGCGACCATCACCCTGTTTATACATGATCCATCCCGGCCTGGCGGCATCGCATAAACAACCATCAGGTGCCACCCAATCCCTAGCACCGATACGCTGCCCATCACCCATTTGATCAAACCAAAGATCCTGGGCGTTCTGCAAAAATGTAAGATAAGGCTCTTCATAAAATGGCAGTGCACAGTAGGTGGGACCATAGCTGTTCTGGATCCACCAGGCATCCCAGGTAGGTCCCTCGACAAAACCATTCCACCAGGGCGTGTAAAGCATGGAAACATTTTGATATTCCGGATCGGGATCGAACATTCGCCGGGCAATGTCCAGTAACTCAAGGTATTCCACATCCCCATCACCGGAGAAAAATTTTCCCTCAAAAGATTGTGAAAACACCGGGAATGTGATTAATAAACATAATATTAAGATTTTTTTCATCGTTTTATCCTCTAAAAAATTTTGGTGCTAAACAAAGTTATTATGCAGAAAAATCCGATACGATGCTTTTAGAACCAATAGTATCCCCCCTTAATAGGGG
>CAZBBC010000067.1:0-22127 GCA_964489835.1 uncultured Calditrichota bacterium | reverse complement strand
GTTCTCTGTGGTTAATAATTCAGGTGAATTACAGATTATGTTTATCAAATAAATCGATTAATTCTAACAGCGTTGTTTTTCCACGGTCTTTAGCATAGAAAATTCTGATTTTTTTAATAACTTCCTGTTTTTCTATTTTTCCCTTTATTATTAGACTGCGATGTCTACTGAAAATTTCTACCGCTGCCGTGGGCCGTGGTCCCCAGCGGAAAAGCAGTTCCCCTTTCTCATTTATAAATAGAAAAACCGGTATCGCTCTTGCACCGTCGGTAAGAAATTTTTCCATCAGTTCTGCATTTTTATCTCTCAAAAGTACTTTTAGATCCCAGCGATTGTTACATTCGGCAATTTTTTTAATGATGGGTAACAACGCCAGTGAATCAGAGCACCAGGGCTCTGTGATTACTAAAATTTTCACAGCCTGAAATTTTGATATTTCTTTCATGGTGGTAGCATCGATAACAAATTTTTTATAATGCAATTGATGCAAACTCAGGTTTTTTCCCAAAATGTCAATATACGCAGCATATGATAATGCTCGTTTATAGTCGCTCAACAAATTCAAAATACCTCCCCTTCGATTTTTTAGTAGTAAAATAAAATTTAACAAGAAAGCAGTAACTTGCAAGTGTAACTTTTTGGGTATCATGCTTAGATTATTTATCTTTTTTCTTTATATTGTGCGCTTTATCAAATGTATTATCATTAAAAATATAATAATTTAGTCATATGATCTGTTCAATAAACAGAAGGTAAATTTAATGTGAAATATGGAATGCGGACATGGTCTATCTTGGGAATCATGTATGTGCTTTATATTGTATATGGTACTTTATTGCCTTTTGATTTTTCCTTTTCGAAAGAGATGATCGAAAAAAGTTTGGGAAATATTGAATGGATTCAACGATATGGCAGAAATTTTTATACGACAGCAAATGTCGATACGATTGTTAATTTTCTGATATTTATCCCTATGGGGATCATCATTATTAATATCCGGTCTGCCCTGGGCAAGCAACATCGGTTTATTTTTGAACTTGTTTTTGCAACCTTTGCCGGATTGTTTTTAAGTGCCATGATCGAGCTGTTGCAGTTGCTTCTCAAAGCAAGAATGACCTCCGTAATTGATATAATAATGAATACGCTTGGAAGTTTTGCGGGGGCTTGTATCGCAATAATTTTACCAAAGGTACTGACATATTCTGCCAGAGAACAGATTAGAGATTCCCTAAAAAAGATACCGGATATTATTTTAATCCTGCCTCTCTTTTTCCTTGGGCTCTTCCTCACAGAAAGCCTGTCCTACTATTTTGTAAAATCAGAAAAGATTGGAGGAATTCTTTTTAACTGGCAATATATTATTCAGCCGGTTTGGATCTGGCAAATTCTTCTGGTATATATTCCCATAAGCATGCTTATAACCCGGATGACCAGAAAAGCATTTAAAATTGCATTTTTGCCTGCCCTTCATTTCACGAGTTTTATTATTACTCTCGTAGTATCCGCTGTTCTTGAATTATTAAAAATTTATATATTTGACAACCCCCTTCTTTATATAAATGCTATATATGGAATCATTGGAATTATTATTGGTATTGCCATATCAGAAATATGGACAAAAGATAGTTCTGCGGTCTGCGAGATCGAAAAACGCCGGATTATTTTGGTACTTGCCGGTATATTCATATATTTCAGCTCACTTATTTGGTATAAATTTTCTTACCCTTTCACATTTGATCTACAACCTGCGCATATCATCGATAAATCTGTTTTCTTTCTATTATCTATTTATTCGTTTATACCATTCTACGGTCTCAAAAAACTAATTATTTTCTCGCTTCAGAATTTAATCCTTTTCATCCCCATTGGGATCATTATTCATGAGCTGGAATCATATTTACTATTCCATGTAAAAAGACCTGTTATTATTGCTTTATCCTCAATATCCATTATCCTTCCCTTAATACTGCAATTCATCAATATAAATCAGATACCCTTCTTATATGAATTGCCAATAAATATATCAGGAATATTTTTAGGATATATTCTCTGGAAAGATTTGAGGAATGATTTTTCGTAGACTATCTCTATCAGGACTTTTTATCTCTGGCTTTCATAGCCTGATCAACTGAGAAGTAACTGCGAAGCAATTCTGTCAGATTCAGGCCATTACAGATCTGACCACTTCTACGGTGAGGAGGATTGCCCTCGAAAAATTCTGAAATATTTCCTAATCCCTTGTCATAGAAAAATTTCCCCAGCGTCTCAAAATATTTATTCAAGTTATTAAGAACCTGTTGGTTTGTGCCTCGCAATCTTAGGACAGCATCCACATACATTCCTATGGGCCACGGCCAGATTGATCCGGTATAATAGGCTTGATCTTTGCGTTTTAGTTTAGATTTTCCCCGGCCTTTATAATGTTTTTCGTTTGGTGACAGACTACGCAGTCCGAAGGGAGTTAAAAGATGTTCTTCAATTTGTCTTAAGATAAAAATACCCCGTTCAACATCAGGTATACTAAAAGGCAGAGTTATGGTAAACAGCTGATTGATCGAAAAAGTGGAATCCTTAAAATCATCCCGGATCAGGTCGTAATATCGCAGATTCTTTTTGCTCCAGAATTTTGAAAGAAAGGAAGTCCTGGTTTTTTCAGCCTTTAAAGAAAATTTCTTTGCCAACCTTTTTTTGTCCAGTTGTCTGCTAAAATATTCCATTATTTTTAAACTGTTATACCAAAGCGCATTTATCTCACATAATTTTCCAAAACGAATTTTATCTTCATTTCCGGATTTTTGAGATATCCAGCTTGATGGTATTTCGGTAGTACCGGATAGGAGCAGCCCATCATCATCCTCAGTGATAGATGCAAATGTTCCTTTCGTATAATAATCAATAATATCACCACAAGGTTCAAAAATTTTATCTTCAATAAATTCAAGATCGATCCGGAAATTGTATAAAAAATATATCAGATTAATAAAAATCAAACTTAAATCTGCAAAACAAGGGTCAGGTTCTTCACCGGCCTCTTTTTTTCCGATACTATCAGACAACACTCCCTTGTTTAGATTTTCCGCATATATTAAGAGAGAATCCTGAATCGCCTTTTCATTACTTTCAAAAAGGGCTAATCCCCATAAAGATAATAACATATCCCCGGTGGATTGCTGATTAAGCGGAAAATCTGCTATATGTAAAGGTCGATTTTTTTCTTCTGGATATGTTAATATTTCTATCCGTTTAGAGATTTCTTTTGCCACAGCAGGCAGTTGTATAATACCTGAATCGTAAGATTGCCGATAATCTTTTTCTTTGCGGTAGACTGATTCATAATCGAAGTCGGTGGGGGTATCAATAGTGACATAGAGATCAAGACTCTCATATGGTTCGATAAAACAGGTAAAGAATCCGGGATTGAAAAGGTCCTCAGTTTGTCCATCCGAAAAATCCTGCTTGCGTCTAAAATCCTTCTCATATAAATAATTATGATACCACAAAGGCGCCGGTAGATAATCGCCTTTTTGGTAATGAATTCTCAACTCAGGTATAGTTGCCTTAGGTGCCAGTTTAACGACACCATTATCAAGATAACTATCTGTATTTATATTAGTTACCTCATGTGATAATTCATTTAATCCCCGGGCGGCAATCATAGGTTTTATAACAAGATTTAGAGGTGGGCCCTGATTTTTGTAGGCATAGCGAATGATTAAAGTATGTTGATCATGCAGAAGAAAAAGAGTCTTTTCAATCCTTTTGCCTTCAATATCAAATACAAATTTTGGGAAAGGATCAATGGAAAAGTTGACTAAATATTTATAACCTTCAGGATAAAGACCGCCTGAAAATTGATTCGTTGATAATTCAAAGACCTGATTTTTAATGAATATTGATTCTTCAAACTTGGACAATATAATTATTTTTTGATCACCATGTTCCGAAGGGACAACAAACAAACCATGATATTGACGGTTGTTCAAGCCATATATCGTTGAACAGGCATATCCACCCAGTGTATTTGTTTCTAACCACTCCGTGTTAGCAGCCAGATTAAAATCGGCACATGTATTTTTATTCAAATATGTCTTCATAATAATCAGAATATAATACGATTCACTCCTCTAAATTTAAGCTAATTTCACATTTATTCTGTGTTTAAAGATACACCAAAATAAACTACTAATCATTTTACCGGCATATTCATATATTTCATATTTGAATATAAATAATCGCATAGGTTAAATAGTGATGAAAATAACATCATACATATCTATTCGTTAGAATTGCCGGCTCTGGGATGAAAATCTCGATATTCCTGTTGTAAATATGTTCGATCTAGATGTGTATATATTTGTGTAGTGGATATATCGGAATGACCAAGCATTTCCTGAACCGCACGCAGGTCGGCACCTCCTTCCAGAAGATGGGTAGCGAAGGAATGCCGGAATGTATGCGGATGAATTTCTTTGCGAATCCCACTTTGCGCCGCATACTTATGCAGAATTTTCCAGAATCCCATTCGGCTCATTGCCGTCCCTCTGACATTGAGAAATGTTATACCGTGCGATCTTTGATATTTATCCAGTGCAGGGCGACTTTCATCAATATATTTTCTCAACCAGTTCAGGGCACGAGTCGAAATAGGAACCAACCGTTGTTTCGATCCCTTACCAATAATTCGAATAAATCCTTCCTTAAAGTAAATCTCCCTTACCAACAAAGAAAGTAATTCAGATATCCGTAATCCACAAGCATATAAAACCTCAATCATAGCCCGATCCCGGTTGCCCAGAGGATTATCAACAGGCACTATTCGACAAATATTCTCAATTTCAACAAATGTCAGAACGGTAGGCAGGTGACGGCGAAGTTTTGGGCTCTCCACATGTTCACTCGGATCTTTCCGGATTATATCTTCTGAAAGAAGATATAAATGGAAGGATTTTATGGACGATAGATTCCGTGCCAGGGATGAAGCTGAAAGCCCTAAATCAGATAAAAGTTGAACTAATCTGCGGATATGCCTGGTCTGGATATGTTCCGGTCGATCAATCTTTTGTGCCTTGAGATAGGTTAGATAACGTTCAAGATCCGTTTTATAAGCTGAAATAGAATTTTCTGATAAATTTTTTTCAAAACTAAGATAATTTAGGTATTGATTAAGAAGATCCATTATTTATTTCTTAGATTCCGGGCTCTGTTCTAAAAGGTGTTCGGCCAACGAAAGAGCAACACCGGATAACATCACTTCAGGTCCAAGTTTTGTAAAATCGCTGGATAAAAGAGCGGCATCTACATTACTATAGATTGAACAGGCAGCCGCTTTTTCAACAATAATACCGGAGAGATATCCGTTATGTTCTCCAATAAAAACAACTTCACCTAATATATCGCTGGCAACAAAACCTGTACAGAAATGCAATTGTGCATGGGCACAGGAAGCAAATACACAGACCAGGTTACCTGTCTTAGTACCGATAGGAATATCAGAATAAATTTCCAAAGTCAATTTCCTTTTATTTTCAGGGTTTTCCAGAATAGCCCGATACTGAGTGCCTCGCTTTACAAATTTTGTCATTAACACATTTTCGATTTCTGCAATTTTATCATCCGTAAATTTAAATTTCATTAAAAGTCCTTTATCACTTTTATTATGTCGCTTTTACGAAAAAAATTGAAGAATGTTATTAATTTTTAACATTCCCCGGTAATAATATCCTTCACCAAATTTTGCTCCAATTTGTTGCCCAAAGAACTCAGCGCGTGTTTGAATACTCTCCAAAAAATTCGTGCTGTTGATATATGTTGATTGTGCCCCTTTTGAAAACTCTGTGAACTGAGAAACATATGCCCTTATCGCCGCCATTTTAAACTCCATTTCTTCACTGATATCTACAATAAAAGACGGTGTGAAAGGTTGATGGAGCATATAGTATAATATGATCTCAGGACGAAAAGCCTCCTGTCCGGTATTAATCTTTATCAATCCGGCATCAAAAATCGCCCGTTCACAAAGTCTTGCGGCCGCTTGATGATCTGGGTGACGATCCTCCCAATAAGGTATCAGGCAGATTTGGGGGCGTAAGGATCTGATTACTTCAATGACAGACCGGCGGTTTGTTGGCGTACTCTCCAGATATCCGTCAGTTAGACCCAGATTCTGTCTCATATCAAGTCCCAAAATACGGGCCGCTTCCTTTGCTTCAGATTGGCGTACGTCCACATCCCCATTGGTACTCAATTCACCTCGTGTCAGATCAACGACCGCTGTCGTATAACCTTGTTTTTTTATCTTAACTATCAAACCACCACAGAATAATTCAACATCATCGGGATGAGGACCGAATGCAAGACAATTAGTTTGCTTCAATAAAATTCCTCAATGACTTATTTTTAGTTAAAAAATAGTGATGGAAACGTAATCAATTCCAATGATCCCATTGCAATTATTTTAAGTTAAAAAATTAGCAAATTAAAAGAAATAAAAATAACAGATTTAAACTAATTCGGATGAGTTGTCAGGTGCATTCCCGGGGGGATTACTGGCATTTTTCATCATGGTTCAGAATCAACGGTGAAGATCGGTTCCCACTATTCATTTAATCCCATCGCCTTCATCTTTCGCCACAGTGTCGTACGGCCGATACCCAGTTTTTTAGCAACAACAGATTTATTCCAATGATACTCTTCCAAAAGTCGGACCAGTTCATTCTTTTGTGTTTGCCCGGTAATCGGAGAGATCACCTGATCAAGACCGTCTCTTTGTCTTTTAATAGTCGGCGGTAATTTTGACAGATGAATAATCGAGGTTGTGGAACGGGCAAATGAATATTCTATGGCATTCTCGAGCTCACGGATATTTCCCGGCCAGGAATAGGCCATCAGTAACTCCATCGCTTCGTCATCTATATCAGTGATCTTTTTACTGGAAGTCATTGAAAATTTATTAATGAAATGACGTACAAGATAAGGGATATCATCTCTTCGACTCCTCAATGGTGGAACTTCCATTGGAATCACATTCAACCGATAATATAAATCTTCACGAAACGTTCCTTCCTTTATTGCTTCTTCAATGTTTATATTAGTAGCGGCTATCACACGTACATCAACTTTTCGAGTAATCGATTCACCAACACGCTCAAAATTCCCTTCCTGTAAGACCCTCAAGAGCTGCAATTGCATCTGAAGCGGAATTTCTGCAATCTCATCAAGAAACACGGTACCACTATCGGCCATCTCAAATCGGCCGACCCGGTTTGTCCGGGCATCCGTAAAAGCACCGCGAACATGTCCAAATAATTCACTGGATAATAGCTGTGGAGGGAATACAGAGCAGTTTACTTTAATATAAGGTTTATCCACCCGGCTACTCTCTGCCTGAATGGCATTTGCGATCATTTCTTTGCCGGTTCCTGATTCACCGGTGAGCAATATACTGGAATTCGTGTTGGCAATCTCACGAATCAGTGTATAGATTTCTCGCATGACTTTACTTTGACCAATGATTCCATGAAATTGACTCTGTTTCAGTAAAGCGCTCTGGACATTTTCGAGATATGACATATCCCTAAAAGAAATAACGCCACCAATCGGTGCTGATTTACCATTTTTAAACACGGCAGCATTCATCTTAATCGGAATTTCTTTACCGTTGCGGGTAATTAATGTATTTTCCACATCATGAAGATTTTCCCCATTCTCTAAAACCCTGGCAATAGGACAATCTTTGACACAACGATCCGAGCTTAAGATATTTTTACAGAATTTACCCAGAACATCTTCTCGCCGATAACCGGTGATACGCTCCGCTGCCCGGTTAAAACTGTTTATTCGAAAATCCTTGTTTACAGTATAAATACCTTCCGCGAGAGAATCCAGAATATCCTGTGTAAAATCGTATGGTACCTCCATGTGTTTCATCTCCATTATTTGAAACAGTTGAAATGATTTGTTTCAAATATAATGTGATTTTTTGAACAAATCAAACCGAATTTGAACCGAAATCATAGAAACAGGTTCATATGACGGGCCATTCAAGGCAGGTAATTAATAGAAACCGGTATGTAGGGATATTATTCTTCAACGACAATAGCTGTTCCATACACCATAATTTCAGCAGCACTTGCCATAATATACGACGTGCTGAATCTGATACCGACGATGGCATTAGCGCCCAGGATATCCGCAGATTCGACCATCCGATCAAGCGCCTGTTCACGCGATTGGGCTAAAAGCTTGGTGTATTCTTCAATTTCGCCACCCATCAGATTTTTTAAAAGGGCCACAATATCCCTCCCAATATTGCGGGCACGGATGGTATTTCCCCTCACTAATCCAATGGTTTTTAATACTTTTTTGCCCTGAATGTCCTGAGTTGTTACCATTATCATCTTTCAATCTCCCGATATTTATCTACATGTCGTACCATGATCTTTTCACGAAGTATTGATATGGCCAGGATTACCGCCCCGACCATCAAAATAAATATTCCACTTTTTAACAAGGGATGGACCTTTTCATCTGCGATGAGCGCATTTAGCAGTTCCCAACCGCTGAAACAAAGAATAATGATGGCACCCAGTGAAATAAAAAGCCCTGTTTTTATATTTCTCAACTAGAAAACGATAACTTTCAGTCTTGCCCAATTGACAATCCTTTATCGCTTGTTGATCTTTATCCATTGACAGATACCCTGATGGGAGATATATACACCCTAATTCTCCATTTATTCAAAAAAATATATTTTTTTAGGTGGGCGAGGTTCAATTTGATCGGGCATCGGCCGATGACTAAACACCAGGGAAGTAAATACTATGTCAGTTTGTTTCCCTTGCGGAGACATTTGTATCCTTTTTCAAAATATTGACAAAGATAATCAGAGATATTCCCGCGAGAAACAATAAAATACTGATAAATTGTGCCTGACTAAGAAAACCGAAAATCGTTTTTGGATTTGTACGGTAAAATTCAGTAAAAAATCTTTCAATGCCCATAAACACTCCAAACAAACCAAATATAGTCCCTGGTTTGAAATTTTTCTTTCGCAGCATCCATAACAGAAAAAAGAAAGATACCAGCAGTATTGTATCGTAAAGCGGCGTAGGATGAACCTTTTCCAGGGTAGGTACCACACCATTTGGGAAAGACATTGCCCACGGAACATCTGATGGCGGACCATAGCATCCATCACCTGATAAAAAGCAACCAACCCGGCCCATACCCTGTCCTAAAAGTAACAAAGGTCCCATTAAATCTGCGACCAGCAAAAAAGGTAAATCTTTTCTTTTTATCCACCAGACAACTGCAAGAAATCCCCCAATCAAACCGCCGTACCAAACCAGACCAGCACCGGAAAATACGGTACCAAAAAAATCCTCCTTTACTAGCGAAAGATTCTCAAGTATAAAGTATATCTTCGATCCAACAATACCACCAATAATTGCGGCAATAATAATTGAGCCTGCCAGTTCTTTATTTCGCCCCACCCGGTCCAGCTCGCGTTCCAGAAGGTACCCACCTAATAGAAAACCGATAGCGGCCATTAATCCATAACTGTATATAGTTACTGGTCCGATCTTAAATAATTCCGGAAACATAAGAATACTTCCCTTCGTTAAAATAATTTATATTTTTAAAATATTGTTATTATAAACCATTGTAATCAAATCTGAGTGGCATTGCGATCATAGGCACCCTTTTGTAATCCCTTGCCAATGTTTTAGTCTGACAGGATCACCTGCCGTAATTTCCTAAAATGCATAAACTAAAACAAATATTAGTTCATCATTATTTATAAATTTATTATAATTTTGTAAATTAGCTTATCTAACTTGAATTATTCACCACGAAGATCGCGAAGAGCACGAAGGTGCAATAATAACAATTAGTTAGAACAAAATTATAAAGGAATTCCTACTCAAATTTTAATCATTTATAATTTTATTTAAATTCAACAAAAATATCTTCGTGTCCGGGCCCTGTCCTGAGACCAAAAGGTCGAAGGATCTGCTTCGTGGTTTAGGAATAAGTCAGACTAGAATTCGAATAAATAAATTTCGAGGGGTATTCATGAACAAAACAGATCATTCCTCCTCTTCTTCTGTTGAAAAAATTGCCATCACTCGTTCCGGTGAAGATTTAAGATATCCTACAACTGAAAAAATAAAGGTAGTCGTCGTCGATAATTTTCCCGATCTGGGTAAACTCGCTGCATTTCGATTTTTAGAATGGGCTCAAAAGAACGAGGGATGGTCTATTTCCTTACCGACAGGTAAAACACCGGAACATTTCATCAAATTTGTGAACCGCCTACTGGATAAATGGAACACCTCCACCACCCAGAAAATACTGGAAGAAAATGGCGTGGATCCCTCTCACAAACCGAATATGAGAAGCTTCCAGTTTATCCAAATTGATGAATTTTACCCGATTAACACCAAACAGCATAACAGTTTCTATTATTATGTGAATAAATTCTATATTAAAGGCTTTGGATTTGATCCTAAAAAGGCTTTATTGATAAATCCAAATGAAATAGGAATCCCTGAGAACGAGACATTGGAGACTATCTGGCCGGGTAATCTGGTGGATCTGGGATTACGTATCAGACAGCCAAAATCAGCCCATGAAGCTAAACAGAAAGAAGTATTAGAATCAGTCGACCAGTTTTGTACCAATTATGAACGCAAGATCAGGGAACTTGGCGGGATCGGTTTTTTCCTCGGAGGGATCGGACCGGACGGGCATATTGGATTCAATGTTAAGGGTTCAGACCACTATTCGACAACACGGCTGACCCCCACGAACTATGAAACACAAGCCGCAGCGGCAACAGATCTGGGTGGAATTGAGGTGTCCAGAAATCGTCTGGTAATATCGATTGGTTTAGAAACAATTACCTTTAATCCCTCAACAGTAGCTATTATCATCGCATCCGGGGAGGCAAAAGCGAAAATTGTATTCGATGCTATTCAAAAACCTAAAAACAACAAATTTCCGGCAACGGTGTTGCAGGACCTGGAACATGCCGCTTTTTATCTGACCAAAGGAGCGGCAAAATTATTAACGGAAAGACGTTTTCTGAAAATTAAGGAGAGCAAGAAAATTTCACTGGTCGATGAACAACAGATTATGATCGATCTGGCATTAGAAAAGAGAACGCGTATTGCTAACCTGACAAAAAGTGATTTTGATAGTATTCGAAGCAGTAAAATTCTTGCCGAGCGGTATAATGGAAATATCAAGGAAAAAAATTTACAATTAGAAAAAGAATTACAGCGGAGATTTACTTCTACCCTTGAAATACCTCAAAATAAAATAATTCTGCATACCGCACCCCATCATGATGACATCATGCTTGGTTATCTGCCTTATATCGTTCGGCTTATCCGGGAGAAATCTAATACACACTATTTTAATTACCTGACCAGTGGCTTTAACGCGGTGACGAATAATTATATGCTTAAATTAGTATATCGTCTCCAATGGTTTTTAAATAAGAAAGAATTTCAGCATCTGGCCGAACACAATTATTTTGATCCGGCAAATATTATTGCTCGAAACCGGGATGTCTGGCTATATCTGGATGGAGTCGCCGGAAATTATCATCTGTTAAGGGAGGAGGCAGAAGCCCGGCGCCTCATGCGCAATCTGATGGAAATATTTGAGGAAGACAGTATTGATAATTTACATCACCGGGTTTATGAATTGGAAAACTATTTTAAAACCCAATATCCAGGGAAAAAGGATCTGCCGTATATCCAACAGCTAAAAGGTATGACCCGGGAATGGGAAGCAGATGTACTATGGGGCTACTTTGGTTTTAGCTGTTCCTCCGTTTTTCACTCCCGATTGGGTTTTTACAAAGGTGATATTTTTACCGAAGATCCGACGGTTGAGCGTGATGTTTTACCTGTGCTGGAAAATCTGCAAAAAATTAATCCTGATATTGTTACCGTAGCCCTGGATCCGGAAAGCAGTGGACCCGATACGCATTACAAGGTTTTACAAACCATTTCAGAAGCATTGAAGATCTACCGGGAGAAATCCGGGAAAGACGATATAGAAGTATGGGGTTATCGAAATGTCTGGTTTAGATTTCATTTGAGCGATGCGAATATGTATGTACCCGTCACTCTAAATACCTTTGCTATTTCACAACATTCATTTATGAATTCTTTTGCTTCACAGGCTGAAGCTTCTTTTCCCAGTTACGAACATGACGGGCCATTTGTCGAATTGGCTCAGAAAATTCAGGTGGAACAATATCAAATGCTGAAAACGTTATTGGGAAGGGCCTTTTTTTATGAGAGTGAAGATTCCAGAACCCGGTCTACGAGAGGCCTGGTACTTCTGAAAAAAATGTCAATGGATGAATTTTTTGAGCGAACCAGTGAAATCAAAAAAACAACAGAAAACCGTTAGAGACGGTAATAATCTTAGGATCTGTCAGAATAACCGACACCTTGAACTTACAGGAGGTTTCGCATGAAGTCATACCGCAAGGAATTGTGGTTTAACACCCCGAATCGACGGGATTACACTAATATAACGCCTCAGGTGGAGGATTGTCTGCGTGAAAGTAATATTAAGGAGGGCTTCTGTCTGGTTAACGCGATGCATATAACGGCAAGTGTTTACATAAATGACGACGAGCATGGTCTGATTCAGGATTATGATGATTGGCTGGAGGGACTGGCCCCTCATGAACCCATTGCCCATTACCGACATAATAGAACAGGCGAAGACAACGGCGATGCCCATTTAAAAAGACAGGTGATGGGACGTGAAGTTGTTGTGGCAGTCACTGAAGCAAAACTGGATTTCGGACCCTGGGAGCAGATTTTTTATGCAGAATTCGATGGCAGACGGCGAAAACGGGTGTTGGTTAAAATAATCGGTGAATAATTTTATAGTAAACCATTCATTCTTAATGGCCGGTTCCTAACGAGTAATTTCCATTTTCGGTTTTTGTTTCCTTCGCAGTAAAAGAGATGGAAAATTTACAGGTCAATGTATCAGATTCGCTGGCACAGACTAACTCATTAATTCTCACATCTTGCGCACCACAAAGTTCCATCGCCCCTGCTAAAAAACCCTGCTCACTCAAACATACACTTTTTGGAATTTTCTGACCGTAGTCAATCGCCAGATCAATATGTGTGTCATCAATGACATCTATCACCATTTCTCCAGAACCAATGAGGTGATTTCTGAGTCTGGCATATTGTGCTAAAAAATCAACAGGCTGAGAATTCTCGACATACAGGCTGAAAAATCGATAGATGAAGTTATCCGCACTCCACCTGCCCAAATTTCTAAATTCCTCTAAATCATTGCCAAGATAATCTTCCAACAGAATTTGATCAACCAGGGCCAGGGTACTATCCGGGTAGGTAAACGAACCATCTACCGGTTGACGTATAAAATTTATTTCATTACTGCTGATCTTTTTAAGGAACTCTCTGTATTTGTCTGCGCCGAATTTGTCTTCTAAATATTCCAGACGACTCATTAAAACGAGACCCTTTACCGATGACATGGGAATCATCGCTCCTTTCTTAAAGAAAGTTATGAAATTCCTGAAATAAACGGTCGATGAAAGCATCATTGATATCTTTAAAAGCGATATCTCCAATGGCAAATTCTTTACTACCCCCACCTTTTAAGTGAAAAGACTCACTGTTATTTTGAACAAAATCCTGTGCATTCTTGTCCTGATTACTATGAATACGAAGAAAAAAACTTGTTCTGTTACCCTCGTTACTGATAAAAAGACAGGATAGCTGATGCCTCTTCACCCAGATTTCGGACAGGATTTTCAGATTGTCTTTTGTAAGACCGGACAGATAAAAACATCCGGTATATCCGGAATCTTTTAAATTATGTGCATATTCAGAAAGCCATCGCTCATTGATTTTTTTTACCGATCGCGAAAGATCTTTGTTTTCGTTTAGCAGAGCATCAATTCGATCCGGAAGATCCTCAATGGAACATGTAAACCGGTGACTGACATGCTGTAAAACTTGATGTAAATGTCTGTAGTATTGATAGGCAGAATTACCGATTTTTATTTTAATACGGATGTGATTCCTGATTTTCTCTGTCCCAATAATTTTTATAAGACCCACCTCAGCCGTTGAATGAACATGTATTCCCCCACATCCAACACAATCGAACTCCCCGACATGTACAAGACGAATATTTGTATCTTCATGCTTGATTTTTCGACGTAATGTAGTAGTATCTAATACCTTTCGATCCGGCCACGTGGTTTTAACCGGCATATGGTCACGAATGATCTGGTTGGCCAGTATTTCTGATTCGTCCAGCGCTTTATCCGTCACTTGATCCGAATCAACCTCGATAAGTGTGATTTCTCTTCCTAAATGAACAGAAAGCGTATCCAGGTCGGCCACTTTTTTAAAACAGGCAGACAAAATATGTTGACCGGTATGCTGTCGCATATTTGAATATCGTTTATCCCAGTCTAGTACCATTTTAACAGGGTCGGTAATAGTAGCTTTAAGAAGATGCCATACCTCGCCGTTGGCAGTCTGTACATCCTGAACCGCATGGCTATTAATCCAACCACCATCGGATTCCTGTCCGCCTCCCTGAGGATAAAAAATTGTTTCCTTGAAGGTATACCAGGTATTTTTATTTTCTGGTTTGGATGCGTTTATTTTGGTTTGAAACTCCCTCAGATAGGGATTCGTATAGTATATTTTTTTTGATAACATAAAAAGGAAAATACATGATTAAAAATTAAAATAATCTGAAAAATTCAAATTAAAATTCTTTGGGATATATTCACCTGTCTTGGAGACGAGTTCGTATTGACCCTGATAATTATTGCTCGCGATGATTTTGAGAATATCAACCATCTGATCAACTTCTTGTTTAGTATTATACATACCGAAACTCATCCGAACGGCCCCTGGAACAGTGCTTCTGTCATGGTTGAGAATCTTTTCTTCAAAGATTTTAGTTTCTTCCATGGTGACACCTAACAGGCATTTTACATAAGGATGGGCACAGAAACAACCATTACGCACTCCAATACCCCCTTCATAGTTCAGAATGGCCCCGACAAGACCGTGGGGCACATCCGCAACATTAAAGGAGATAACCCCCAGACGATCATATACCTCATCTTCGTTGACAGATCCGTAAAAAACAAGTCGTGGTACTTTTTTGAGCTGTTGCAGGGCATATCGGGTGAGTTCAGCCTCATGCGCCACAATTTTGTCCATCCCAATTTCCGTTATTATCTTCAACGCTTTTGCCAGAGTAATCGCTCCGACGATATTAGGGGTGCCGGCTTCTTCTCTCTCCGGAGCCACCGTCCAATAAGCATGATCCTCGGAGACGAGATCGACAGTACCGCCGCCCACGATATCAGGATTCCCATCCACAAACATATCTCGGTCAGTGATCAGGACGCCAAGACCGAATGGCGCATAAATTTTATGCGCCGAGAAGGCGAGGAAATCAAGATGTTGGGGATGTCCGGGTGGTTTTATATCAATCGTTCGGTGTGGTGCCAGTTGGGCGGCATCAACCATAATTTTTGAATTATTTTCATGGGCAATTTCAGCAATCCTGTGAATATCATTGATATATCCGGTGACATTTGAGGCACCGGTTACGGCGATTAATCCGATTTTACCTTTATTTTCCCCCAGTTTCTGCTCAAAATCTTGCCAATCCAGCCTGCCCTGACCGTCAACCGCTACGTGAACCACCGGTCTGCGAAGTCGCCAGGGAAGATCATTGGAATGATGTTCCATTTTTGTCACAAGCACAACACAGTCTTCAGGTAGTGGTATATTATGCGCCAGTTTATTGATCGCCTCTGTCCCATTCTTACCAAATATCACCAGATGATCTTTTAAATTTATATGGAAAAAACTTGCAACAGTTTCTCTGGCTAATTCAAAAAAATGTGTACTGAGCAGAGACTTGAACCCCGTACCGCGGTGAATATTGGAATACCATTCCATAAAGTTATTCAGGGTGTCAAGTATCGGTTTCAGCGTTGGTGTACTCGCGGAATTATCGAAATAAACATAGCGTGTCTTTTCCCCGTTTAAGAGAGGTACCTTTTTTTCAAGTCCTACGACTTGTTCGGCAATATTATCGATAGTTACCGGTTTTTCTGTCATGAGCTACTTACAACCTTAAGTTTTGATATACCAACTGAACAGAATGAGAAGCAAATACGCAAAAAGAGCCAGAAAGGTAAATTTTTCGCTTTTTATGGCCTCTGTTATATGCGGTCTCTTTTTGCTTTTTCCCGGATAAGGAGTCAATCTGGGGAAAAAAAGAGGAACAACTTCTTTGTACGTTATATATTCTTCACCGAATAACTTCGTCAATTGCGATTCCTCATAGGTGATGCGGAAGGCAAACAGAACCGAAAAAAACAAGATAACCAGATATAACATATAGGGTAGCCAGCCCCCGCCTAAGATACTGGCCCCGATATAAATAAACATATTTCCCAGATACATTGGATGCCTGAGATATGCAAAGGGACCATTAGTGATAAGTTCGTCAGCAGCTATTTCCCGGGCACGGGTATAGGCGCCGATGTAGCTGATACCTGCAAGGCGCACCAGTTCTCCAAAAACCATGAGAATCCCGCCAAAAATTGCCAGATCCCTTTGGGGAGTTGCTAATATAACCGCTGCAATAAAAAAAGGAACAGGAATATACCACCTGAGTTTAAATACTAATTGTCCGATACTCAATGCTGTGTCCCCATAGATACAATCTTTGCATGTTCCTCAATTTTATCCAACACCTGATTAGCTAACCGTAAGGCTGCTAAACCCTCTTCCCCACTGACCAACGGTTCGACATGGGCATTAACACTTTCTATAAATCCGTTTAATTCATATTTTAAAGGATTTATATCCGTTCTTTGTAATTTATTGTATTTTATATCTTTGCGTTTATTACCGGATTCGATCTGCCCAAGTGAAAAAGCGAGCGTACCGTCTTTAAAAGATGGTGTATCTTGGTTTTCGAGATAATATATCTCGGAAAATCCATCGATAAAATCCACCGAGATATAGCTGTCGTGCTGAAAGATTCGCATTTTACGCATCTTTTTTGCCGAAATTCTGCTTGAAGTAATATTGGCAACACATCCGGATTCAAACTTAATGCGCGCATTGGCAATATCGATAGTATCTGAAACCACGCCAACACCACTGGCATCAATTTGAACAGGTTTACTTTTAACCAGCGATAAAATCAAATCCAGGTCATGTATCATGAGATCCAGAATAACAGCAACATCTGTTCCCCTTGGATTAAAAGATGACAGTCGGTGAGATTCAATAAACAATGGTTTTAAGGGAACATCTGACATGGCTAATATCGCTGGATTAAATCTTTCGATATGCCCAACCTGAATGATCTTGTTTTTTTCTTTAGCCAACCGAATGATCTCTTCCGCTTCTTGCTCACGGGCGGTAATTGGCTTTTCGATAAACAGATGGCAGTCGTGGCCGAGTGCCTGACGGGCCAGTTCGAAGTGCGTCGATGTTGGCGTGACAATATTGACTGCATCCGCTTTCTCGAATAATTGGTCAATGTCTTTATAAGCAGTCACGTTTAAATCTCTTGCTATCTGTTCAGCTTTTTTAATATCAACATCGTAGATACCGACCAGGTTCGCCAGATCTACTTCCCGGTATAATCCTGCGTGAATCTTTCCCAGATGACCGACACCAATGACACCAACCGGAACTTTATTCATTATTTTTTTCTCCGATATCTTCCACGCTCATTAACCGATATGATTTATCCTCATTCACATCGACAAAAACCAGCTTTTTATTGAGTGAATCATAAAACCATATTTCGTATGGCTTGGCATTGGTCAAATAGCGACGGGATTCCACCCGATCCGGATCTCCATAAAGGATTAAGGCCTTACCCCTGTCAGTCTCCCACCCCTCACGGTATTGGGCAGGATATTTTTTATTGGCTTGGGTCACACGGTGATAAAATTCCAGTAATATTTCATTCAAAGGGGTATTCGGATCGGGATCCTTCTTTTTCCAATACTGTTCAAACCATTGCTTGAGTTCATCATCGGAGAGATCATCAACATATTCCAATTCATCCGAAGTAAGAATATATCGCATCGGTCGAATCGCCAGACCTACCTCATAGAGATATACAGGTTTTGAATACCAGACGACGCTAAATTTTTTCTGAACCTTATGTATTTTATCTCCCAGCGAAATTTTATAATTAAGGCTATAATCACCTTCCTCCAGATATTTTTTCTCAATCAGCTCTTCAAACACATAATGATTATTTTCAGGCATAAGATCATATTCACCCACTTTCACTTTTGATTTAGAATCCGCTGTCAGATAGAGCAATTCAGAGGATATCGACAGGGATTCAGGAGCAGCTAAAATTAATTCTAATTGCGCAAGCAGATCCTCGTTGAATTCCACAGCGATTTGATCATTCTCCGTCACTATTTCAGCAGAGAGACTATCCCCCGGAGAAATAAATTTTATTTTAGAAATAAATAGGGGAGAACTAATCTCAGGGATACTGAATTTGCGATTACTCTTATGGATATTCTTTGAGGTTTTATCGGTAAATTCAATAAAAATTTTATACTCTCCTGCCGGGAGATCCAATCCAAAAGATCTTGAATTGACATAATATTGTTTCTGAGAATTGGTAAGATCAAAATCCTGCTCGACAATTTCTTCATTCCATAAATTGGAATAAACGGTGCTATTTGTTTTATCATCCAAAATAGAGATGGCGACATCATACCCACTACAATATCCATCATCCGTTTTTGTAAAATATAGTATGTCGTACTGGACTTTAATTACAAAATTGATCAGAGGTTTGAGATCCTCATGCTGATGAGTAATAAAAAGGTCATAATAAATCGGTGGTTTGACATTTACTTCAAATCCATACCGGCTGAGTCTTTTCCCATCTCTTTGAGCAAAAAGGTTTGAGACAAAGATAACTATTCCCAAAAAAATGACAATTTTCTTCATATTTACTCCGTAAATAGTGAATTTAAAAATATTGAGTTATCAAATCAAGGATAGATAATTATTTGTTTTTTGTTTAGTTGAATCAATTTATATATGCCCAGATTTAAAGAATAGGTATCAATATATCATCTATCCTTCTTTCTTTATTTTCCTTAACATACTCGGCAAGGATACTTATTGTTCCGGAATGAAGATGATAGAGGACAAAAATCATCATGTATAACATTATTTCTGATCAGTTTACACTTTACTTTAAATTTCTAATAGACTACCTTTTTAACCAACCATTTTTAGTTCAGAAGAAAGGATCTGTATGAAGTCCTTCCTGATGGCACTGATTCTTTTTACAGTGTTCCGTTCATTATCCCTCGCTCAGGATTTAACCGTTGAAATGGTTTCACCGCAAATTGTAATTTCAAACATCCCGGTGAAAATTTTTTTCACACTTACTAGCGGCGACGGGGTAACAGCGTCAAAAGATACGACCCTCCGGGTGGCAGGATTATACCAGTCAATTGAAAAACGGACAGAAAGATTAGACAGTTTGCAGTTCAATCAGGGAACGGCACAGATACCTTTTGTGGTTTTTGCAAAGAGCGGAATAGCTGAAATAAAGATCCCGGCCCTCCACTGGAACAACGAGGTCAGGGTTATTCCGGGGTGGTTAAGTCTTTTACCGCCGCTTATAGCCATTATTCTGGCATTAATCGCCCGACAGGTTTTAGTTGCACTTTTTGTAGGTATTTGGCTCGGAGCGGCGCTGATTTATGACTATAATCCTTTTATGGGTTTCCTTTATGCGCTTACCGAATATATCGCCCGTGCGCCTGCAAACCCTGACAAAATGTCGATCATAATTTTCACCTTAATTCTTGGAGGAATGGTAGGCGTAATTTCAAAAATGGGAGGTACACAAGGCATCGCAGATAAATTGTCTATCTATGCTTCCGATTCCAGGCATGGACAAATGGTCACCTGGTTAATGGGTATCTTTATTTTTTTTGATGATTATGCCAATACACTCATTGTCGGAAACACGATGCGTCCATTAACTGACAAATTACGGATCAGCCGGGAAAAACTATCATATCTTGTTGATTCAACGGCCGCCCCGGTAGCCAACATTGCCATTATTTCGACTTGGATCGGATTCGAGATAGGATTGATTGGAGATTCTTTCCAATCCCTGGGCATTGGAGACAATCCATATCTCGTATTTTTCAAGACCATCCCCTACAATTTTTATTCAATATTTGCGCTTATAATAGGTATCTCAATTGCCTGGTTCGGTCGTGATTTCGGACCCATGCTAAAAGCCGAAAGGAGAAGTTATAAAACTGGAAAAGTACTGGCTGCGGGAGCAATGCCCGTGTCCAGCCTCGATGCCCGGGAAATTATTGCCGGAAATGATATAAAAAAGAAGTGGTATAACGGATTTATCCCTATTTTCATAGTGATTCTCAGTACCCTTATCGGTCTATGGTTCACAGGGCTTGAGTCTTTAAATCGAGAAAACCTAAATCTGGATTCTCCCGGATTCATTCAATATATCAGCCTTATCATCGGTAAATCAGACTCATATGCAGTGCTCATGTGGGCAGCCTTTTTTGGCAGTCTCAGTGCGATTATTCTGGCTATCAGCCAGAGATTACTTACTCTTGATCAATCGATTGCGGCCTGGATTGGAGGTGTTAAGGCAATGATCCTCGCCGCCCTGATCCTGACCATGGCCTGGGCCATTGGGAATATCTGTAATGACCTTAAAACCGCTGATTATATCATTCACATCAGTGAGGGATTTTTATCACCCTATTTTATCCCGTTATTGTCATTTATTATTGCGGCTTTAATCAGTTTTGCCACAGGAACCTCCTGGGGCGTTATGGCTATCCTGATGCCTATTGTTATTCCAATAGCTTATCTCATCCCCCAGGGAGATCCGGCGATCTCCTTTGCTCATCAGCAGGGAATTTTTTTAAGCACGATTGCATCGGTATTGGCCGGAGCAACATTTGGGGATCATTGCTCGCCGATTTCCGATACGACCATCATGTCTTCAATGGCCTCCGGTGCAGATCATATTGATCATGTCCGGACACAATTACCCTATGCTCTATTCGGTGGCGTTCTGAGTATGATTGTGGGTTATCTACCGATCGGATTCGGGATTAGCCCCTGGCTTATGCTGACTGCAGGTATTATTGTCATCATTCTATCTATCAGGTTTCTTGCCTCAAAAGTTATTGAGGACTGAACAAACCGAGCAGTCGATCATGCTCTGATTTATCAATGTATTTATAGAGTAATAATTTTTTTGTAATCCAACGACATCGCCAAAAGAGCCACCGACTGTTCTGGATAGGACGCACTGTTAACGGCCTTGGAATTACCGCCGTAAGCCTGATAATTTCCTCAACGGCCAGGTCACCTACCGGTTTGTGGAAATAATACTCAGAGGCGGCAGACACACCAAAGATCCCCCGGCCTAATTCAATGATGTTCAGATATATATGAAAAATACGCTCTTTTGACAAGGTCGATTCCAGTTCTTTGGCAATAAAATACTCCTCTATCTTTCTCCAGATAGATTTCTCAGTACTCAGGAAAAGGTTCTTTGCCAGCTGCTGTGTGATGGTACTGCCACCACGTATAAAATCACCTTCTTCAATATTTTTTTTAAGAGACTCTTCTAATTCTTCAAAATCTATACCACTATGAAAATAAAAATTGGCATCTTCACTAATCCTGATGGTCTTTTTTAATAAATCCGGAATAATTTGAAAGGAAACCCACTGATATTTTAGTGTAAATACTCGACCGGCTTTTTGTGCCTCCGACTTTCTTTGTTCTATCAAGGCCGTGGTGGAGGGAGAAGTACTTTTTAAATAGCTCACATCTGGAAGTAATATTCGCACCATGATATAAAACAGAGTGGTTAAAATAATCAATGCACCAATAAAATAAATTAATCGGTGCCGCCAGCTTACTTTTTTTTCCGATTGACTATTCATATTTATTAATTCATTCATACCGCAGCCGCAGGCTGCAAACAAAAAAAATAGTCCACGG
>CAZBBC010000066.1:0-22401 GCA_964489835.1 uncultured Calditrichota bacterium | reverse complement strand
TTCTTAATGTAAAATCGGATACTTCCGCTTCGGGAAAAGATAAAAAATTTAATGACTAGTGCTTTTACTTCGTAGAAATGGACATAACATCAATAATTACAATAGATTGCTTGCTCCCCTATTCTTTAATATAAAAGTATAAATTTGGAAGCTCTGAATTATGATTAAATATTATTCTGCTATTTTCTATATCATAAGCCTCATTAAGAAAATTTCGCAGTTCGGATTCAAATCCTTTTACGTTTCCTATTCGTCGGGGACATTCTATTACCAGTTTTGCCTGCGGGAGATCCTGCAGATATACACCCAGAACAGAAAGACTAATCTGATTTGAATACGGATCGAATTTTTGCCCTTCAAAAAACGTATAATCTGACAGCTTTACTTCTTTACCTCTATAGTAATAAGACGCCGCAACCCTGAACTGTTTGACCGGCTCATGGGTTATAATGTTTGCATCAATTTCTTCCGGCAGATAAACCACTGCCGGGACATTCGTCTCTTCGACCGCTATGTTTGAATCAGCAGTACTTTCCTTCTGAACCAATTCTGTTTCTTGCTGTTCCGGTTCTCTTTGAATAATTGTTTTTATATCAGACCACAGCCCGGAGGAGTTACCAATTTCATCCTTTGCTTCCACCTTTATTTTATAATGGCCCTGCATCGGTCGGGAGCGGCTATTCCTCAGAAGCCAGCTAAACTTTCTTTTACTGATCTCAATACCACCGGTAGCAGGTTTCACTCCTCTCCAAACACCATCATCCCCCATTTTATACAATTCCACCTTCCAAAGGACCCAATCACTTTCCTTATCCTCGATGCTAACATTGCTGGTCAATAAAGTGCTTGATTCAGACTCTGCCAGAACTAATTCTGAGGTATCGAAAGAGATCGAAATTTCAGGTCCCTGACTATCATTTTTCTTAGAAAGTATGCGAAATGGAATCAAATTAGATAAATTCTCATTCCCTGCAGCATCAATCGCTGATATTCTGGCAAAATAACCACCATTCTTAAAAAAATGACCGTCTTCAGAATAACCATCAAATTGGATGGTATCCATAAATGTGTTTTCGGAGATAGTATATTTTCTATTATATAACACATCGGTTGTATCGCTGATAGCGACGATACTAAAATTGGCGGAACTCAATCCTGACTCATCATCTTCTAATTGAGTCAGCAGTTTAAAAATTTCTGTTTCATTATTTTTCAGGAAAAGGGTATAATCGCTTATTCGTTTTACAAATATATCCGGGGCGGAATCATCTCTAAGTAATATTTGAGGACTTCGAACTGCACTCTCGGATTTTAGATGGTTCAATGTAAGATTAAGGCCCCAGGCTTGTCGAAGGGTTGAAACCGGCAGTGGGGAATCATCCAGTCGAATTCCATAGGATATTTCTGCATTAAAACTACTTGTCTTATAATGAAAGGAAAAGACCGCACCTAATTCATTATAGAACAACCGCTTATATTCAGCTCCAACTCTAAATCCAAAATGTAAATTAAATACAGAATTAATATATCCGCCATATTTTGTTTCAAAAAAATCATCTTCTTCTGTTATTAAGCCACCCTCTACAGAGATTGAGGCTGAATGATCCAGCCAGCAATAACCCAGTCGGATCTGTCTTGAAGGCTCATCATTTTCCAGTGATGAATATGAATATCGCAACAGATTCGTTATTGAAAAACCAATACTTGAATATCCGTCGAGAATATAAATTGTACTGATATCCAGGCAATTTCCATTGAGATTTACAGGTTTTTGATTATCAGAAAACCAGCGTTCGTTTTGCCACCGGAATTTCAAAGCAATTATCAGCCGATCGAAGAGTACATTCGTATATCCCGTTTGGTAAGAAGTAACGCTCATAACCTTTTTATCGAGATTATCAACCGAATAATCAGCATACCCAAGGTTGAAACCACCCAATCTGTAGGATGGGGAATAAAACTGGAAAGCACTTGTACGCATCTTTGCATCGGTCAATTGGGCATATGGGAGATATAATGAAAGGGAAACACGGGAGTGATTGGAATAATATGCCTGTGCCAGACCTGATCCGGCATATTCCCAATTAGTAACCCGCGCCGTAGAAGACGCCAGACCTAATTGTTGAGGATTTAACAAAAGAATTTCCTGGGCGTAGATTAGGTTTGATCCTAACAGGATAATCCAGATGAACCAAATTTTTTTAGTCATTTTTTAAGGATACTACTCCTGAATGAAGTAATCGCTGGTTACTCCTAAAAAAATAAAAATACAATCCCGATCGGAGATATCCGCCGGCAGAGGACCGGCCGTCCCAGCTAAATTGAAATTTATTGACTTCGATCTTCTCCGGATCGGTCGACTGATAAACAATATAACCCTGTGAGCTGATTATCATTAATTCCAAACCGCCCAACCGGTCAAAAATGGAGTCAAATGAAAATTTTAATGGAATACCGTTGAAAATTCCTCTGTCCGATAAATCAAAATTATGAATTTCCTCATCAATGGATATGTGTTGAGTTCTAAGATCAGGTACCACCTGCGTGGAATCAATTTGCCAGTCATATCGTATCTGCTCTTTTCTCTTATAATCCTCAATAATGATTGTCAGTATTTCTCCCAATTGCCATTCCACAGGCAGATTCCCAATTTCTGCGAACCAGAAGGGAGGATCATAGCCACTGGAAAAAGATTCTTCGGTTAAAAAATATTCCGGATACTCTTTTATAAATACCTGAAAATGTAAATCCTCCCGGTTGATATAACCACCTGAGGAATTCGTCACCCGGCCACTGATCAGAAAAGGCTGATTCAAAACCTGGGCCTGACTGTAAGAAACAGCTATAAATATTATAAGACAGGAAATGAGAACTTTCATTTTATCAGCACTAACTTTTTATTTACAAGATATTTCAGGAACTTTATCTGAATAAAGTATATTCCTGTTGCTACATTACTATCCCAGTGATACAAATATTTTTGAGGTTGGATAAAATTACTTTCTTCCGTATGGATACATTGACCAAGAATATTATATATAATCACATTCAGTTTACCTGCATCCGGGATATTTATCGGAACATTTACACTGTTATTAAATGGGTTCGGATATGGGGCATCCACTGAAAACGTTTTTGGCACATTGTTTATCGCCTCATTTTCAGTCAGTAAATCATAAACATATATTAACCGATCATTTTTATCATAATACTGAAATTTCCAATGATCCAAACCATCAAGGTTTCCGATATTAATATAGGCTACATCCCGGTTTTGATCTATGCCACAACCGGCGATATTCTCATGTATTTCATTTTCTTTAAAAATCATCATCCTGTCAGCTTTTCCCGGTAAATATATCAGCCTTGTAATACTTGGGAATAAATGATCTTCGGCCACCGCTACAGGTTTTTGTTTACTCCGGGTGTTAAGTGTTTCAAAATTGCCGGTAATCACCCGGACATCAAATCCCTCGTCCGTACATACATAGACGGGGCTCATAAAATCGACGGTAAAATCATTAATCCATGCTGATGATACGGTGTCATAAACTGCTTCATTCCAGCCCTGCATGTCTTTATCCCAGATTGCCAGCCTGGTGGCATGACCAAACCTCCCCGATATTTGACTGGCCGTCACATGATAAAACGGATTGCAGATCGATCTGAATCTCGGCGTTTGATAAGCAGAGCCTCTAATCCGGAAAGTATCAGGCACTGATTGCATCCATCCGATTTGACCCCTGGCACTTACCTTTACCAGAATGCCCCGGTTACCTTTTGCAATGAAAGGAGCCAACCAGGTGCTATTTTCCTTTATATATTTAGATGAGTTCCATCCCTGTTCGGCAGCATCCCATTGTGATACAGTTAAAATTTTGTTTTGGTATGAGGGAATATTATCGACAGGTGTATCTTGTATTACGGGGAATGAAGCGAGTTCATTTTCATCCATGCGAACATTGTGGACCAAAGATGGTTTTGCCCAATAGGTTCTTTCAGATTTGTTAAGCCTTACAAAAATATAGCACCTTGCAGGCAAAATATTTAGATCCAGTAACCATGACGGATATTGAGACACATTACACAGATTAGCAAATGTTATCGTATCGGGACCTGCCTTAAAATCCTCACAAACATATAATTCAAACGTTTGATTGTCTTTTAAGGGAATTGGCCATGTTATAATAAGAAAGTCTGTTTCCTGTCTCCAATACAGATCTTGGTTGCTGATATCAGGTAATTTTTCTGTTTGAAAATAATACTCAATATCTTCGCCTAATATTTTTGTGGAAATCCCTTTAAGCATTTTGTTTAAGCGCAGGACGTAACCGGTACTATACTTTAGTCCGGCTGTTTCCAGAGAAAGATAATTGAGATTCAAATTCTCAGAAAACGGTATCGGCACTTCCGTGCTACCATTAATTTCATGGAATGTGATCTGATCAAATGATGAGGAATCCAATGGTTGATTAAAAATGAAAGGAAACCGGTGGTTGACTGGTAATTCCTGTAGATTATTCGTAAGAGATTTTATCATTTGTAACTTTAAATCATCGAATACTATAAAACTGGTAGTACTGTTAAATTCCATAGAGAGTGTCGATAAAAATTTAATCTGCCCCTGGCCTTTTAGCTCTGTTTCACCTTCCTGCAGTTTAACGGGGGTTGTAAGGCTGAGCACTGTATCCGATATCCATACTCCCCCCGGTTTATAGGTCTTAAAATCCTGTATGACCTGAAATGAGGGTGTGATTGATGTGTCAACCTTCTCAGTAAACCCAAAATAATAAATTGATTGCGAGTGGACAGAATCGCCTGTCTGGGGAAACTGCCAGCTGACCTCTCCCGGTTGATTGAGACTATCAGCTATCCGGAAAGAAAATTGGGTTGAATCTGTACCGGACTGGCCATTAATTGCCTGATAATCAGCAGCTAGTTTAACAGAATAAATTGTGGAAGTACTCCAACTCAATGCAGGCGTAAAAGTAAAATGTGAATTTGAGGCATTTACAGCCCATTTCCCTGAAACTGACGGGATAATTGTGGTGTTCTGTACGACACTGAACGGCGCCATTTGTGTGTTAAATTCGATTTCCAGAGCAGTGAATAAAGGAATTTTATCCGCCGCATTCTGTGGAGAGTGAAATCTTATCCTTGGCACCGCCTTTTGCACAGTTCCTGAATGAAGGAGTAGCCGAAATTCAACCAAAGCGTCAGAATCTACAGACATTTCATAAACAGAGTCAGCAATCTGTTCTGTAAATCCAAGAATACCTGAATCAGATCTGGCCGGATACCAGGTGAGAACAACATTGCCTGTGGGATCCGCTATAAGGAAATCATAAAAACCATCGTCATCGATATATCCCGAAAAAAGAGCCTGGGTATGTATACCACCCGGATCCACATACATTTCCAGTCCATCCAAAAGATTATGATTACCATCAATAATGTATTCAGTGATACCATCTTCATCGACATCACGGCGAACAATCTCACCAATAACATTGTATTCGAATGTGTAATTCTGTATTAATTGATTCCCGCTATTATCACTCGCGGATAATGCCTCTATTTCTAATTCTAATTTACTTTGTGGCTGCCAGGACGGATTACCGGTTAACCTGAATAAATTTTTGCCTGTTCGTGACCATGAATAATCCGCCTTATGATCTCCTGATACTGCATTTAACCACTCTTCCGGGTCATTTACCAGCCATTCTGAAAAAATAACATCAATTGACTGATAATCGCGAATACTGTTATTCGATAAAGGAAGAATTTGTAGAATAAATGGATTATTAAAATCTTTTCCTTTGTCACCACTGGTAAAATTGAAACTTCGTTTGCCTTCCAGGAAAACACCCTCTTTACTTTTTAGGTCGGCAGAAAGTATGAATTTGTAATTTTGAGACTCCTCCAGTTCTTCAAGCGAAAATAAGTAAAGCGTGCGGCTATCGGCCCAAAAAAGAGACCAGGAAACTCCCAAAAGTGTATCAACATTCACCGGTTGCAGATGTAATGTATCCATTGGCAGTGAAAAATTAAATCTAACCGTGGGAGTATTATCGATTATATATAATGAGTCACCGGGATAGAAGGATATTACACGGGGAGCCTCTAAAATTTGCTGACTGCCCGTCTGAAAAACATATTCATAATCATGAAGGAGAGGATCATTTTTTATTGACAGGATGCCTGCCTTAACGGTAATGTGATACTCGGTAAACTCAAGAAGAGGATCGGTCGGGTGGAGAATGATCTTACGTCCATTGAGTTCTGTTTTTATGCTGTTAAACGCCATTGCCGGATCAGCAGAGATAAAAGCCCTCACCTGATCATACTTAACCGGCAATGTAAATTCGAGCTGAAGGGTGGTGGAGATACTAACATTCTGACTTAAATGCCACGGAAAATGTTTACAGAGGGCAAATTTTATGTCTCTTATTCTTTCCACATCATTCGGATCGTATACTTTGGTATAGTAACCGCTACCTGTTTCATCAAAGGCATACTCATTTACGCCATCTTCATCATCATCAACCGGGAAACATTTTGCCAGATATCCGGTATACGGAATAGCTCCCGGATCCCAATAGTAAGATGGAATATTTTCTGCCTCTTTGCTGATCAGGAATTCAGGTTGATTGTCCGCATTCAGATCGCAGGTGTAGAGAAGAAAAGTTGCATACCCTAAAGTATCTACATAAACCTCATATCCATCCAGCAACGAATGATTACTGTTAGAGGCATATTCTTCCCGGCCATCATTATCAATATCATAAGCCACAAAATTAGAGGTTGTTTCAAAGGAGAAGTAAAAATTCTGTTCCAGCGCCAGGTTATCGACAGATTTGGCATGTTCATCAACATAAAACGAATATACCGTTGCCGGAAAAAATGGAGAGTGGGATACATGTAATATCCGTCCATCTGTCCAGGTATGGGTTTGCGCAATATCTTTATTTCCAAGCAGAGGATAAATTGTTTCCGGCTGCATTTGCTGTGAGAAGAACAGGATAATATCCGAATCCTGTCTTACATCGATACCGCCCGGCAAAGCACGATATATCGTAGGGGCATATGGCCTTCGGTCTGGTGTGTGTGTTGAGAATGTTATAGAAATGTCACTGCTGATTGAATCACCCGATTGTGAAAATATGGTCCCTTCTGTCTCATATCTTATTTGACTTGAATGCGGCAGAGGCTCAGCAGACCAGGCATAAAGATAATTTTTATGAATATAGGTACGGAGAGTATCACCGGCCGGATTTGAAATGAAGCATGGAACTCTGGTCGAATCAAGCGGATATGAAAAAACCATTTCTGCGACAGTTGTGGTGGACTGATTGACATCATTTTGCCTGGGAGAAGTTTGTAACACTCGGAAATCATCTACCAAAACAGGCACAATCTTCGGACCGATTCTCATTAAAGGATCCCCGACAACCACACTCGTCCAGTCCATATTTTTTAGAGACATATATGATGCCTCAGCGAATGTATAACCACTAAAGTACGCTGGTAGCAATATTTCTTCATGGGCAATATTTGAAGAATACGGTTCGTACACATTGCCGATACCCCCGGAACCTCCACTTTTAATAAAATCAGCAATCTGACCCTGGTTCACCTGTATGTTGGGTGAAAAAGAAGAGCCATTAAGTGATTCGTAACTGGAAAAGATTGCGCCGTCCGCTAAGTCGAATGCGTATTGGTTTAACAAATAGTCTGATGGTAGTCCGGCATGTATGCCATGGGTAACAATTCCTATAACACTATCCTCTGCAGATAAAATATGTTCCGGGGTATCCTCCCATGGATCCGGGTAAACTTTGGCACCCATATCTTTTAGCCTGGTGTAGGCTTCGAACATATAATCATATAATTTTTGTGCATCATCGATAATGAATGTGAAATTACGAGAAGTCGTATCTGCCCGGACAGCGCGATCAATCATACCTTTTATATCCCCAACGGAATATCCATCCAGACGGGTCACTAAGAAACTAAGCCTCTGATTATAAAAATTAGTATAAAATTCGGGAATAAAAGGAGAATGCCCCTGAAAATCCGGATCTTGATTGAAGTAGGGATTCATGGCATACCAGCGAGTATTATAGTCACCATTAAATAACATTGCAACCGAGGCATCAACAGAACTGTAATCTGCAAAATACTTTTCCGAACTGTTTAAAGCTTTAATTTTATAAGGAATTCCTTTTGTCAGAACAATATATTTTATCTTACTCCGCAGTGGATTCCCCCACATATCATAATTAAAATTTAAAATGTTTTCCAGCTGTTGGCGTACACCGGGAAACACATTTTCCGGATCGAAAGATGAGTCATACTGTCCTCGTGTAATTTCGGCATTTGTTGGCGCTTTTATTGCCACTATATTGGAAGAGGGAATATTTCTTTTTTCCTGATAATAGGATGCTATTTCATAGCCATCCCATATATTATTGTCATTCTCATCCGCCTGGTAATTAATATTATATACGACCAAAACATTTTCCGGCTGATCAAGTATTGATTCACGATAAGTAACATTCTGAATATTGCCGAGTGTGTCATATTGAACTATTTTATACATTTTATCCTGCGCAAATGGCGACGAAAACAACAACAGCAGTAAAAATGTGGAAATAATCCCTGTTTTAGCTATTTGTCTCATTTTTATCCTGTATACCTAGTGGTAAAGTAATTTTGTGTATGGTCCTTAATTTATTGCTGGTGATTTCTAATTCTCCTTTGACCAGCCGGAGAAGTTTTACCGCAAGGGCCATTGCCATGTGATTACCATAATGGATCCGTTCGGAGTCATACTCCGTAGCCAAAAACTCAGAGCCAATAAGCGGAATATGTGCCTTTTTTATTACCGGACCATGGTCTTCAAATGTAATTTCCAAATTTCCGTTATCTGTCAATAAATTCAGTTGGACATTATCATTTTCCGGCACAAATCGTAATGCATTTAGCAGGACGGTTTTAAGGACGAAGTGAAAACGTTCTCTATCGGTGTTTATCATCTTATTATTATCAATTTTATCCTGAATGAACAATTTAACCGTACGGGATGATGCTTCTTCGGATAATAATTGTTTCAAAGGAGTCAGAAATTGATTGAGAAGTATTTGAGAAGTCTCCAGCACTAAACCATCCCTGTTGATACGGGCGATATCGAGGTAAATCTTTACTTTCTCTTCCATATCTTCCGTCGCCAGATCAAGTTTTGCCAGATACTTCCTGAGTTCAGGGTATTTTTCAATCGATGATCGGCAATTCAGGTCGATCAATCGGAGATAGCCTTTGATTGTACTCAAAGGTGTATTTAAGCCATGTGTCGTTGATCGCAGTAACTGTGCCCTGTATGAAGTACTTGTTTCAAGCTCGGTATTTTTTTTCTCCAACTCTTCATGGGTGAGCAACGCACCAAAACCAATTTCAAAATTTATTAATAGTTGAGATAAGTTTTTTTCATAGTTTTCTATCGTGTCTTTTGAAGGATCCAGTATGAGTAATACCCCTTTCGCCTCCCTATTGACGACTAATGGTCTGAATATGGCAGATTTAAATTGCCATTCGTTTTCCACCGGATGATAATTAAGTGGTAACGTCTTTTTCTCTTGAATTATCATCGCCTGCCCATTAAGTAATGTTGAACCGGCTATACTATTCTTAATTGGCAGATTCACCGGGACGATCTTATTGGTCCCGGAGACATGTTCCTTCAAAAACAATTTCTCACCATCCGCCTGATAACAATATACTGAATCCGCTTGGGTGAATGTTTTTATCTCGTTCAAAGTAGTCTTCAAAACTTGTTTACCATTACCGATGTAAAGAAATGCCTGCATTAACCGTGCTGAAGTATTTAAAAAGAGATTCATTTCTTTGATATCGTTTTGAAGATTTAAAAAGTCAGTCAGATCGGTAAAGGTCATGATATATCCCTGCCAATCTTTGAGCATCAGATAATCACCGGCCAACAGATATTGTTTCTTCTGCTTTCCTACCTTGAGACTGATCTCATATTCAATTCGTTTTTGTTCCTCTTTTAACCGTGGTAACATCTTTAATAAGCCAGCAGAATCCTCAAGATGGAGAAAATCGTAAAAGGGCTTACCCTTTGTTTTTGTGGATGCAAGACCTAATTCCGACTCCGCGGCACGATTCACAAATTCTACTCTGAAATCTTCATCGATTGCAACTACAGGCACTGTCAGAAAATTCAGATACTTGTGTAATCGTCTCAAGAGATCGTTGAGCATGAGCAGGTCATCCTTGCGTTCAGCTAACTGGGATGATAACTGATCCAATTTCTTGTTAGTCGTAATTAAATCTTTCGTTTTTGTTTCGAGGAGATCATTGGCTGCTTGCAAATCCAATGCTTGTGTCTCAATGAGTGCAAAGTGAGACTTCTTTTTTTGCCATTGCGAAAATATAATAGCTACAACAATTAAGAAGATAATTTCCAGTATAATTGCAAGGATGATTAAATCTGACTGGAGGGATTTAAAACCGGAAACTGCCTGAACGCTATTTTGAACTACCAGAGCCTGAAATTCGCTGAAACGACTTTTGCTTTTACCATAAAAATATTTAATCGATCTGGTTTTCTCTATATAAAGAACTTCTACCTTTTCTGTCCCTTCTTTATCTGCCTCATTTATCTGGTACCACCACCGCTGGTCCAAAATCATCTTTTTATTAAATTCTTCCGTTCCCTTTAAATTTGTTTTCACTATCTTCCCTTCTCCGTCGAACCAGATAGTGTGTTTCTCCTGCTCCGGATTTTGGATCATTGGAAACAGTGCAGCCATTTTTTCTACATCCAGATATACCAGCCAGAATCCTTCAATTTTGTCATTCAAAGAAATTGGTACCGCCAGTGATATTACCCATGGAAAAGGGCTGATAGGAGACTGATCAATGGAAGACAGGATTGGCTCCCATGTTCTTATTAACTGCCGGTACCATTTCTTTGTCAATAAATTAGACTGCCATTGCAATTTGACCGAAGAGGAAGAATATTTCACGTTCCCATCGGCCGAAAAAAAGCTGACGTGTGTAATGGCAGGCATGCGTTTTATCAGATAAGTAAGGTCTGCTCGCACTTGCTGCAAATCCTGTCCAAAGAATGGGATCAGTTCCAATTCTTTTATAAGTTCTTCAGCATTTCGATCCATTTGTTCACTTAAAAACCGGGAATCGAGATTTAATTGCAAAGAGATTTGCTGCTTATTTGTATCATTAGAATTATCCAGGACCTGTGAGACAAAAAATACAAGAGGACTGGATAACACAAGTACAATAAAAATATATTGACTAAATTTCTTTAATGTGGAATCGCTGGGTTGGGAAACCAAGAGAATATCTCCTTTGCTTTATCTTAAAATGCATTCTAAGATTTTTTCCGGATCAACCGGTTTTGTAAAAAAGTCCAATGCCTCTAGTTCAATCGCTCTTTTCTTGTCATCTTCTTCCATTGATCCTGTAATAATGATAAACGGGATATGAACATTTTTTTCATGAAGTTTTTGTATTAACCTGAAACCTGAAATTCCGGGCAATGAGATATCTGTTATTATGAAATCAACCGGTTGGTTTTCCAGTAAAGACAACGCTAATTCAGAGTTTTTTACCGGAAAAGCCTCATGCCCACCAAACGTGACTGTATCGACTAAAAAATCCAGGTGCTGGGTATCATCTTCAACAATGAGTATTTTAGCCATTTTTATATCCTCATTATTAGTTTATTCTGTCGTGTTAAAAAACCACCAGTCTGAGCCACGCCTGAGGCGGGCAGGCCGGGGAAGCAGATTATACAGAGACATTATATATTAGGTCAAATCTTATGCCAAAATATATATATCTAGTTATGTATAATATTATTAACCGTTTATAACTTTGCACTTTTTTTGGTTCTATTAAGATTTGTCAAAATGACAATGAACGATGCGTTTAATCCGGTTGTCGGAATGGCAATGATGAATGCAGGAGGAAATGCCGTTGGTAGCGATAGTTAGCAGCGGGGTCACGTTATACCGTGCCCCGATGTATCACCACTAGTTGTGTAGAACTTTGTTAACTTTTTTTGCCAGCGTCTGGACAGAGAAAGGTTTAGGGAGGAAATTAACATTTTTTTTAAGGACACCGTCTTTTACGATAATGTTGCCAACATAACCGGAGACAAACAGCACCTTTAAATCGGGATTCATTTTTTCCAGATGACTTGCCAGTTCCACCCCGCCCATCTTTGGCATAATGACATCGCTAATCAGTAAATCAATCTTTAGATTGTTCTTATTAATACAATCGATTGCTTCATAGCCATTGGAGGCACTATTTACCGTATATCCTAAGGATTCCAATGCTTCTTTTGTGAATTTTCGTACACTCTCCTCGTCCTCAACCAGTAAAATAGTTTCTTTCCCGCCCACCGGAAGTACATCCTCTTGTGTATCAATTGTAAAATCTTTTGGACTATCTGTGGTAGGCCAATAAATACTAAAGGTTGATCCCCGCCCTGGTTCACTGCTCACACAAATAGCACCATTATTTTGCTTCACAATACCGTAAACCGTCGATAATCCTAAACCGGTACCAGACTCTTCTTCTTTTGTTGTAAAGAATGGCTCAAAAATTTTTAACTTTGTCTTCTCATCCATACCAACACCGGTATCAGTTACAGCCAACAACAGATGCGGGCCAACTTTACTTCCCGGATGAAGAGATACAAAGCGATCATTAAGGCAGACATTGCTTGTTTCAACTATAATCTTTTTTTCAAAAATTTGATAGGTCTTATCATTTATTGCATCCCGGGCATTTACAATCAAATTTATCAGAATTTGTTCTATTTGGCCGGGGTCTGCTTTGATATTATTACATTCATCGGAAAGTACAAGATTGATCGTTATGTCTTCTCCCATCAGACGCCGGAGCATTTTTTCAAGCCCGATGACCAGATCATTAATACTAAGTGTCTTCACTTCGATTATTTGTTTCCGGCTGAAAGCCAGTAAACGTCGTACCAGATCAACCGCTTTTCTTCCGGCTTTAGATATCTCAGAGTTATATTTATAAAGAGGGTTAGATGGATCAGTTATCATTAAGGCCAGTTCTGAATAACCGTTAATTACACTCAGTATATTATTAAAATCATGAGCGATTCCTCCGGTCAGTTGCCCGATGGCTTCCAGCTTTTGTGCCTGTTGCAATAATCCTTGCAGTTCTTTTTCAGAAGTGATATCCCGCTTAACGGCAGCATAATTAATAATTTTTCCCTTTTTATCTTTTATTGGAAAGATTACGGCATCTTCGTAAAACAAAACGCCGTTCTTCCGCTTATTAATGAAAGTTCCTACCCAGGTTTTTCCTGAACTGATCTGATCCCAAAGATCTTTATAAAATTTATCATCCTGTTTTCCACTTTTTAATATCCTGGGGTTCTGGCCTAAAATGTCCATTAAAGAATAACCTGTATGACTCTCAAATGCAGGATTAACATAATCAATATTGCCCTCCAGGTCGGTAATCATAATTGATTCTGTCGCCTGCTGGACTACAAGTGCCAGGCGGGAAAGATTTTTTTCCGCTTTCGCCCGTTTTTCTCTCTCATCTATTTCTTCTAAAGCCCGCGTTAAAGAGGGTACTAATCGTGCCAGTTTCTGCTTTAGGACATAATCCGTCGCTCCACTTTTTAAGCTTTCTATTGCCAATTCTTCACCAAGTGTTCCGGTTACAAATATAAATGGTATATCAGGTTTTCTTTCCCTGGCTATTTTAAGTGCTGAAACCCCATCAAAATCCGGTAAGGAATTATCCGCCAGAATCAACTTGTATAAATCATTTTCCAGCTCTTTTTCAAATTCCCTGCGGGTCTCCACCCGGTGCAACTTTGCATGAAGTCCTCCTTTTTCTATAATCATACGGATCAGATCCGCGTCTGTGGGATCATCTTCCAGATGAAGAATATTTAATATTTTATTTTCAGCATTCATCAATATATTTATACTACTCTTACGTGATATAGGCGATAAATTGTTCATACCATTTAAGACACATTAAATACTATACAAAACCAGTGCCAGAAATTTTATTATTTCTATAACTATACGATTATTAAGAAGTTAAAGAAGGATATTGAGGGGATAAGAATCGGGAAAGTGTCATTTTGACAAAATATTAGCAGGAACAGCGGCAGTCCTTAGCAAACAATCGTGTGATTGTCTGCGAATAGTACACGAATTTTACTCATTATCGTTCTCCAAAGGTAAACGAATTGATATTTGAGTACCTTTATTGGGTGTTGAGTTAATATTGAATGTTCCGTGTAAGGCGGATATTCTTTCTCTCATTCCGATCAGGCCCGATCCTCTCCTTTCAACCGATGGTCTTTTTTCTTCCAAATCAAAACCCACACCATCATCCCGTATTTTTAACTGAAGTGACCTTTTTACTTGCGTTAATTCAATACTGATATTTTTTGCATTGGCATGTTTGACAATGTTGGTTAAGGCTTCCTGTGTCACGCGAAATAAAACCGTCTCCATTTCAAAATCCTCGTTCCATGGTTTCTTGATTAGATGACCGGATAAAATATCATGCCTGATCTTTTACATCTGGGTTCGATATTGTATTCGCTTCCTTCAAATCATGGGAGGGAATCGGTTATCTGCTATTATTAAAACGAATAATAAATTCGGTACCAGCCTTTTTGCCAATCCTGACGCTTCCGCCTAATTGTTCGCTCAGGCTTTGCACCAGATGCAAGCCCAGTGAATCGAGATTATTTAGATCAACACCACTGTCAATACCGATACCATTATCACTGACGATCAATATATAATGGCCGGTTTTATCCTGGGTAAATTGAATCCAGATCTTATCTTTCCCAACAGATTCTGGTTTTTTTCTTTTAAAAGCATGTTTAAGTGAATTGGACACGAGTTCATTGATTATTAATCCACAAGAAATGGCTCTGTTTAAATCAAGGGAGATGTTTTGTACCTTTATCTGTAGGTCGATTTCATTTCGATTGATACCATATGAATTAAATAAGTGCCTGGTAAGAGACTGAATATAATCATTGAAATTAACCCTGGCCATATCGTGTGACTTATAAAGTGTTTCATGAATGATCGCCATTGACCGCACGCGATCCTGACTGTTCCGGAGTTGTTCCCTGAGGACCTTATTGTCGACTTTTCTCAACTGCAGATTTAGCAGACTTGAAATTATCTGAAGGTTATTTTTCACACGATGATGAATCTCTTTTAAAAGTATCTCTTTTTCTTTTAAAGATGCCTTTAACTTTTGTTCAGCTCTCTTACGTTTTAATTTAATCTCAATCTCTTCAAGTGCACGATAAACGGTCGGTACCAACCTGGATAACCGTTGCTTGACGACATAATCAGTCGCGCCACTTTTGAGACTTTCTATCGCTAATTCCTCTCCAAGAGTCCCGGAAACAAAGATGAATGGCGTGTCGGGAAGCAACTCGTTTGCCAATTTGAGTGCAGTCATACCGTCAAAGTCGGGGAGAGAATAATCGGCAAGAATAAGGTCAAATTTATTTTCCCTGAGAGCGCCTTTAAAATTTTTTTTAGTCTCCACCAGTTCAATATCAGCCTCAATATTTTCTTCTGCAAGAACATACTTAACAATCTCTGCATCCGCCGGATTGTCCTCAAGATGGAGGATTTTTAGCTTTAACTTTTTTTTCATTGTTTATTTATACCTCACGGTTTGGATCCGAATGCAATTTTTGCTCACAGAAAACAACCACATTATTAAAATCTATTCATACTGCAGCATATTGCTGCAATCAAATTAAAGACAAAAGAAAAAAGACAAAAGACAAAATAATTTATTTTGGTTTTTCATTAACCACTACCCAATATAATCCTAATTGATTGATCGTCTTTTTGAAATTTTCAAATTCTACCGGTTTGACAACATAGCTGTTAGCACCTAAATCGTAGGCAGTGGCAATATCCGGGTCTTCTTTTGAGGAAGTGACTATTACAACCGGTATTTTTTTCGTTTTCTTGTCCGATTTAACTTGCCTTAAAACCTGCAATCCGTCCACTTTAGGCAATTTGATATCAAGGAAAACCACCTTTGGCCGCGTGCATACATTTCTACCCTTATAATTTCCCCTGCAGAAAATAAAGTTTAGTGCTTCTTCACCATCTCCTACTACATACAAACTATTAGCGAGATGATTCTCTTTCAATGATCGAACCATTAATTCGGCATCATCAGGATTATCTTCAACAATCAGGATTTCATATTCCAGATTTTTCACTTTTAAGTTCTCCTGTTTTTTTAAGCAAAGTAAAGTAAAATGCAGCGCCTTTATTCACTTTGCTTTCCGCCCAGACCCGTCCGCCATGGCGGTGAATAATGCGTTGCACCAACGCCAGGCCCACACCGGTGCCTTTAAATTCTTTTTCGCTATGCAGGCGCTGAAATACCCCGAATAATTTATCTTTGTATCTCATATCAAATCCGGCTCCGTTATCTTTCACACAATAGATAAAGTTATCTTCTTCTTCCTGAGAAGTAATCGAAATAAATGCTTGTTTCCGACGAGTTGTATACTTATGTGCATTGGAAATGAGATTCACCCATACCTGGCGAATCATGTTGGAATCGCCTTTTGCATTTGGCAAATCGCTGACATTAAAAACGACTCGTTTCCGCTCTTCCGCGTCGACCACTTCGCGATATATAGTGTTGGCCATTTTCCCCATGTCAATGTTAGAAAAGTGCATGGCTTCACGCCCGATACGGGAAAAGGAGAGCAAGTCATCAATGAGCTGGCCCATTTTCTGGGCACTCTGCTGGATCACTGATCCCAATCGTTTTCCCTCATCATCCAGCCTGGCCACATAATCTGTCATCAGTATGCGGGTAAACCCATCAATAGCACGCAGCGGTGCCCGGAGATCGTGCGAAACGGAATAAGAAAAAGATTCCAGCTCTTTATTCACGTATGCAAGTTGCCTGTTTGATTCTTCAAGTTCAACTCTGGACTCATTAACATCCTCAACGAGGTAAGCAAGCGCTTGCTGAGAGTTTTCCATTTCTTTTGCAGTTTTCTCAATTTCAAGGGTGCGTTTTTTAATAATTTTTTCCAGGTGTTCCTGGTTGTCTTTTAATTTATGCTCGATTTGTTTACGATCAGATATATCTCTTATCAATGCCACAGCATGCCAGGAATTGTTCATTTTCAGACTCGAAACTAATATTTCTATTTGAAATTCATGGCCATCGTGGTGTAGCGCTGTCAATTCTATGGAATTTCCAATCAGAGGACCATTACCATTTTTCTTAAAAGCAGCAAATCCAGCCCGGGCTTTTTTATAATATCCTTTCGGCACAAGCAAATCGTGCGGATTCTTGCCTATAACCTCTTTATATGCATAACCGAACATATCTTCAGCCGATTTATTCAGGTATATTATATTACCGTCTCCGTTGATCATAATAATTGCATCATGCGTTGCAGCGCTTATGCTTCGGAATTTTTGTTCGCTTTCATATAGTTGTATTTCGGCTTTCTTTCTCTGGTTAACGTCCTGAACCTGAACGAAATAAAATTGTGGTTCTTTGTCATTATCTCTTATTAATGTCAATGTTAACTGACCATGTACGATCGTTCCGTTTTTGTGGATATATCGGTTTTCAAAACTCGCTTTCAGCATATTCTCATTGCGCAATTTTCGTATAAAACCTGAACTGATTTCTACATCATCCGGATGAATCACTTCTTTGTAAGTCATAGAAAGAAGTTCTTCTTCGGTATATCCCAACATTTCACAAAATGCCTTGTTTACCCGGGAATAACTACCATCCGGTTTAACCATAATAATTCCGATAGAGGCATCATCTATCGCTTTTGATAACAACTGCTTTGTATCTTTTAATTCATATGTCCGTTCCTCAACTATTTCCTCCAGATTTTCCTGATTTTTTATTGATTTTTTCCGGGCCAGATCAAATTCTTTCTCTTTTTCACAAAGATGCTTGTCCAGATTATCAAGTTCTTCGGCTAAACTGTTTAGAATTTTAATTTCATTTTTACTGCGAATTTTCAAATTATGGGTAAAATGGTTTTCAGATATTTTTTTAATTTCGTTTATAATTTGTCTAACGGGAACAATTATATTTCTAATGATTACTATTACAATAAAAAGACCGAATAAAAAAATGAAAATATTAAATAAGAATAGATGCTTTGTGATTGACTGCCGGATACTTTTTGCTTCATTATTAAACGTTATTGCTTTATTATTGGCAAATTCAATCATTTTTTGGATCTCATCGAAAAAAATATCTGAATATTCGGTTTCATACTTGTGGATCAACTCAACGGCTTTGCTCCTTTCACCCTGCCGCATTAATTGAATAGTTTTTTCCCTGGACAATTTTGAATCAATAAATAACCTTTGCACTTTTTGCACTTCCGTCATGTTGCCCAGGAATCTTTCTGAAACAACCTTAAGGTTATCCAACACTTTTTTTTCAGCATTTTTTACCTTGCGCCACGCGCTTTCCATCTGTTCTTTGTTTTCGGAAGCAACAAGGTCATTCAGTGAATGGTGTAAGATTACATGATTGACTTGTATGTCTCTTAATGCGTTGCTTACCATTAAAGGATGTCTATACATTTGGTCGGAAATGTCAGCCAGCCGGTTGGAACTTAAAATCGAAATTACCCCTGAAGCCAAAATAAGAAGAACAATAATCACCAATCCGATGACTAAACGGGTGGTAATGGTTAATTCATTTAGCTTCATTTTTTTTCAAATCCTTAATTTTATCTCTCAATTCCTTGATTCTGAATTCCCTGCCCACAAAAAGTTTATTCAGCCGCTTAAGATCAAGGTTCTTTTTTTCCAGATCAGCGGTACGCTCCTTTATTATTTCTTCCAAATTTTCACGATATTTTTTTAATTCTTCTGCTGCTACCTTTATATCAGTGATATCCTGAAATGATCCTGCTATTTTTACAATTTTGTTTTTCTCCTTTATAGGGTTTCCTATTGAACGCACCCATTTATGCTTACCTTTTGCAGAAATTAATTCTAACTCAAGGTCGAAGGATTTACCATTTTTAATAGCTTCATCTATCGCTTTTTCTATTTTTTCTTTTGAACCAGGTTTATAGAAACTTAACCCTTTTTCCACATTAGTCGGTTCGTTTGGATCGAGATCATGTATTTTAGCGACTTCATCAGTCCAGGTTTCTTCTTTTGTTTTTGCATCAAATTCCCATCCGCCTATTTTTGCAATTCTGCCCGTTTCTTTCAATAATTGGGTGGTCCGGTGTAGATCTTCTTCTGTTTTTTTAATACTGGTTATGTCCATATACGTTCCGAGTAAACCGCTGATCTCCCCCTGAGAATTGCGCAGAGGTACCTTGTTCGTAAGATTCGTAATGGTTTTCCCTTCCGGGGTCGTCTGGGGTTCTTCGATGAGAATTTTAGAGATTCCGCTCTCGATGACCTGGCGATCATCATTGCGATACAATTCCGCCTGATCACGCCACACCATCTGGAAATCGTCTTTCCCAATGATATCCTTTGGATCCTTAAATCCCGCATCGTGCGCGAATTCAGCATTACAGCCCAGGAAAAAGAGATTCTTATCCTTCCAGAATACCCTTACGGGGATCGTGTTGATAATCTCTTCGAGCACCATCTTTGATTCTCGCAGCGCTTCTTCTGCTTTTTTGCGTTCGCTGATATCGCGGCAGCTACCGTATATCAATCCATTGGGCAGCACTATGGCATTTAAATCCACAGGCACAAAAGTACTGTCCGCTCTTTTCAGGAGAATCTCAGTATATATACTGCCCCCTTTAATCAGTTTCTGAAATTCTTCAATATCCTGCACGCCTTCATCCGGTGAAGAGAGATCGGCGATGGTCATGGTCAATAATGTATCCGAAGTATAACCCAGCAAATCCGAAGAAGCCTGATTTACATACACATATTTGCCCGTTGGGTCCGTGATGAAGATGGCATCAGCCGAAAACTCGGTAATGGTTCGGAACTTTTCTTCACTTAACCGCAGCTCATCTTCAGCCAGCTTTTGGTCCTCGATCACGCTCAGCAATGCCAGGCGCGATTGGTTTGAATCTTCCAGCAACTCCTGCGCCAGCTTTTCGGATACAACAATCTCCTCGTTTTTTTTCAGATCGGTCAGGTTGGTTGCCACCAGACAGAAAGAATCGGGCATCTCGTTGATGTTTGGGTTGCTCACCGAAAGAGAAATCGGTAATAGGGTTCCGTCGCCGGCGGTAAGTACAAATTGCTCGCGACGTTTTTCGGTGACGCCTATTCTCAGCAGCGATTGAAGAACCGGCTGACTGTCCGGTGCAAACCAGTTGTGGATCGTGGAACCGATCACCTTTTCGAGCGGTGTCTTGAGCATCGCGGCAAAGCACTGGTTGGCATACAAAATCAGGCCTTCCGCCGTCACGGTCAGTGCGCCTTCGCTCATATTCTCGATCAGCATCCGATAGGAATGATCGGCGCCCTTGAGTGTAAATATCTGCTCGCCGCCCGCGCCCGAGACGACGAGCGCGTCCACCTCGCCGCTGCGAATGGCGCGCAGAGTCTCGTCCGCTTCGTCCAGCCGCGCACGCAGGTCTTCGTTTTCAGCGGCAAGATGTTTTTGTGTTCCGCTTGTAGATTTCTTAGGCATTACAATCCCCTCAAGACCCGATGGTTTTCCGAAACCGTTCGGGGTTAGCAATGACAACCGAGCGCAAGTATTGTCACTATTTCTTCCGCAAATCCAGCCCCACGAGCACGCGCTCGGTTTTTGACATATTGCCGATGATGCGGCGTAGTGGGAGCGGCAATTTTTTAATAAGTGTCGGCGTGGCGATGATCTGCTCGCCCTGCGCAAGTTTGGGCTGTTGGTAGAGGTCGATCACCTCCAGTTCGTAGCTCCCTTTCAAGTGCTCCTCACAGATCTTTTTGACATTGGCGACGGCGCGCATGGATTGCGGCGTCGTACCGGTCAAATATAGTCGTAAGACATAGGTTTTTTTTTGCGGACTGACCATTGATCGTTCAAACGCTTCAATCGAATCATGTACTTTCTTTTTTGACATGGTATTCCCCTATTCACGGGGCAACAGATCCAACCCGATCAGCACGCGCTCGGTGTTGGAGAGATCGCCGATGATCTTGCGCACCGGCTCAGGCAGTTTGCGCACCAGAGTCGGAATGGCAAGGATTTGGTCGCCGCGCGCCAGCTGCGGGTTTTTTATCAGGTCAATCACCTCAATTCGGTACCGCCCCGCCATATGTTCTTCACAGATTTTCTTGAGATTGGCAAAAGCCACCATGGATTTGGGCGTTTGCCCGGCAACGTACAGGCGCAGGACAAAGGAGCCTGATTTTGCTTTGACTGGCATGGCTTTAGGCAGCGTGGACTTTAATTTAACCGGTTTCGTTTTCATTGCAGACCTCCTCTCATTAATTTCGGATTGAAACTCCAAATCGCTATTACTTGTGTTTCCTGGCAGCGTTGATGGATGAGACTGTGATTGCCAGGAGTTCGTCTTTATCCATTTCTTTTCTCCCATGTCATCATTCCGCAATCCGCAATCCGAACTTAGTTGTCCGTTTTGCGGCTCAGCCCCATGTCCACACGGTCTTGCGCCAGTTGCGTTTCCTGCGCTTGTTCTTGCCCGATGATTTTCAGCGCCTCGGTTTCTTCGGCTTCAAACTCGGCGCGCATCGCGGCGATCTGGGTTTCCAGCATCTTGCGCTTGCGTTCCAATTCGAGTTGTCGGTGCTCAATTTCCTGCTTGCGCGCCACCTGCACGGCTTTGTCTTGCACCTCTTGCGCCAGCCGCGCCGAGCCGGTCAGCACGCCACCCGGACCGACGTACATATCGCGCAATTCCAAGCCGTGATCGGTCAGCAGGAACTCGCGAATCTGATTCGAGTGTGCCATGCCGCGCGATTTCAGGATGCACAAGCCGCGATTCCGCTCTCCGCCTAATTCGATGTCGCGAAGTAACAGCCAGGTGTCAATCAGGGACGAAATGGCAACTTCGCTTTGCTCAAGTGCGCCGTCGCTTGAGGTTAAGCTTGTGAACAAGCCAGTGATCTGATTCATTTTCAGGAAATCCACCAGCCGCATCAACATCGTCTTGACTTCGGTTTTATTGTCTCCGACGATGAAGCTGTTCAACGGATCCATAATCACGGCCTGTGGTTTAAAGGCATTGACCGCTTTGTGTATCATCGTCAGGTGCATTTCCAGGCCCGTAAACATGGGGCGGATCGCCTGAATCCGGAGCAGATCTTTCTGCACCAACGGTTCCAGGTCAATCCCGATGGAATGCATATTGCG